>DATEME010000495.1:0-15962 GCA_035275865.1 Candidatus Acidiferrales bacterium
GAACATGCTCGGCGAGCCGCGGAGCATTGTGCAGCTTCGCGATGCGCTGGTAGACGAATACGAAGTGGAACCCGCCCGTTGTGAACAAGACCTGCTACAGCTTCTCGAAAAGATGCGGACCGAAGGACTAATCGAAGTGCATTCCGCTCTGCCGCTGTAGTCGAGCTTTCGCAAACCCTTGCGGACGGCAACGCAAATCGGGGGCGATTCATCCTGGGCACGTCGTTCGCCCATTGCTTGTGTTCGGAAAACATATGGGGACCTGGAACAGGTTCTGGAGCTTAAGCCGACCCGATCGCAGCGCGGCCCTGGAAGCTGCAGCCGTAATCGCGGCCTCGCGCGTGGGGTTGCGCGTCCTCGGCTACCGCCGCTGGAAATCCTTCCTTTCGAGGTGGCCGTTGCGCAAGAGAAGCGCCACGCCTGTTCGCGACACCGGAGATATCGCCCGCGACAATTCCCTTAATCATTTCGCGCGTATTTCACGGAGTGCGGCACGAAATTTGTTTTTCCACCCCACCTGCTTGGAACGGTCCTTCGGCCTTTGGTGGTTATTGCAGCGTCGCGGATTCGACGCTGATCTTCGAATTGGCGGCCGAAAAGAGCACGGGCAATTTGAAGCGCACGCGTGGGTGGAATATGCCGGTACTTCGCTGAATGACGCGGGCGATGACAGTCGCTTCTCGGTCTTCGGCCATTCCGGTGGCGTCGGTGCGAGGGAAGTGCGTTGAGCGGCTTTGTCGCGCTATTTCAGCGCAACGGCGCGCCGGTCGATCGTGCCTTGCTCGCCGGCCTCACCTCCTTTCTTTCCTTTCGCGGACCCGATGCGCTCGAAACATGGTCTTCGGGACCGATTGGCTTGGGACACACGCTTCTACGCACTTCGCGATCGACGGCAAATGAACGCCAGCCAGTGAGCTTCGACGGCAGCTTTTGGATCGTCGCCGATGTGCGTCTCGACCGGCGCAGCGAGCTTAGGGATCAACTCACAGGCGCCGGCCAGGATGTCGACCGCAACGCGAGCGATTCCGAGTTGATCCTCCATGCGTACATGACTTGGTCAGATGATTGCGTAAAGCGCCTGTTCGGCGATTTCTCTTTTGCCATATGGAACGGCCGCGAACGGCGGATCTTCTGCGCGCGCGATCATTTCGGAATCAAGCCGTTTTATTACACGGAAACTCGGGACTTTTTCCTCTGCAGCAATACACTCGATTGCATCCGCCAACACCCTGGCGTTTCCGATGAGCTAAATGACCAAGCTGTCGCGGATTTCCTGCTATTTGGGATCAATTGCGACAAAGCAACCACGATATTTCAAAGCATTCAACGATTGCCGCCCGCGCATTTCCTCTCCGCCTCGTCAAATAACGTTCGAACGCAGCGCTACTGGTCTGCTCCGGTGGACGGCTGGATTCGTTATCGCCGTGAGGAAGAATACGCCGAACACTTTCGGGAGAACGTGCGCGTCGCCGTGGCCGAACGGATGGACGTGGATACTGCGGGCATTCTCCTCAGCGGCGGCATGGATTCCGGCACAATCGCGGCCGTCGCAAAAGAACTCTCCAGAGCTTCTGGCACTCGCCTGAAGGGTTACACGGTCACCTACGAGAAGCTGCTTGGAGATAGAGAAGGCTACTTCGCTCAGCAAACGGCCGACTTTCTCAATCTTCTGCTCGAAATCATTCCCATGGACGATCTCGATCGATTCACGCCGGGCCAAAGCCAAGATGTTCGTTTTCCCGAACCGATCGATGAGCCGTTCGCGGCAGCTATAAGCGAATACTTCCGCATATACGCGAAATATTCACGCGCGTTTCTTAGCGGCGAAGGCGCGGATAACCACATGGATTTTCGATTTGCGCCCTATGTGAAAGCCCTAGTGCGCCGCCGCGAATGGCTCACCTTAGCGGGGGCGGCTTTGGGCTTCTCCTGGAAGCAGCGTACTCGAGCGCACCGTCTTTGGCATCGGGCAATGCGCCGCCTAAAGCCAACAAAAAACGGCGTGAGAGCGCCTCGTTGGATTTCGCCCGACTTTGCGCGCCGCATAAACTTCGAAGAACGCTTCAGGCATTTTGCTCTCCCAAAGGCCACGCCTCCGCATCCAGTGCTACCAATAGCGCATGCATCAATCGAGCTTCCGCAGTGGCCGCGGCTTTTTGAAGTGACCGATGCGGGCTTTACGCAAGAGCTTGTCGAGATCCGCTATCCATTTTTAGACCTGAGGATTGTCGAATACCTGCTCGCGCTGCCGCCGTTTCCCCTTTTTTTTCATAAGCAACTGGAGCGCGCGGCGATGAAGGGCAGACTACCGGAAATTGTACTCACGAGGCCCAAAACGCCACTCGGAACGCGCCCATGCATCGTCCACTTGGTGAAAGCGGGTCACCAATCGTTCCAAAATGTCGTTTGGTCCGATGATATTGATCGGTACGTTTCACGCCTACGCGTACATGAAGCGCGGGATATCCCGTATTCCGATTACGGAAATTCCTGTATTCGGCCCATTTGCTTCAACTTGTGGTTGCAGTCGTTCAAACGAGTCCGCTATAAGTTGTGTGTGGGGATGCGAAATGGCTAGGGTAGTCGAACCAGAATCCGCAAAGAAACCGTACGAGCCGCCCATTCTCACAGTTTACGGCGCGGTTCATCACATCACGAAACATAACCGGCAGGGGCACGCGCTTGACAATGGCGGAAGCGGATCGTCGATATTCACAGGCCTTGCCTGACGAAAGTGGTTCTCGGCTTTCACCTCTTTGGTCTTTCCGTAGCGTCCAATTGTGCGTTTCCCGGCCTGGTGCCTTGCCCGATTGAATCGCCCGATCTGAATTTGTTACTCGAGTGTGCGCCTTCTGCTTCCGAAATCGACGGCGCTGAGGAATTAGCGTACACGGGCATACTGACCACTGCATCGGGAGAGCCTTCGTTCCGGCTATTTAGGAATACGGGCGGCATAAACCATCTCATTTACAGCGAGGGAGCGGAATTCTGGCTCGACCCGGCAGCTGGTCGAATCTGGGCGGTATGGCCCGATAGTCTCACGCTCGACCACATCACCTCCTATCTTCTCGGTCCCGTTTTTGGGCTATTCCTTCGGTTGCGGGGTATCGTCTGTTTGCACGCAAGCGGAATTGTCTTGCATGAGAGAGCCGTGCTGTTTGTCGGCGATCCCGGTGCGGGAAAGTCAACAACGGCCGCAGCTATGTCAAAGCGCGGCCATGCACTCATCGCCGACGACATTGTGGGTGTCATCGAACGAGACGGCAAATTTTTAGCTATTCCCGCTTATCCGTATGTTTCTCTCTGGCCGCAATCTGCCGATATGATTTGCGGAGAAGATGCGAAGCTGCCGAATCTTTTGCCCGGTTTTGAAAAGCAGCGCTTTACGCCTTCTGTTTTTCGAGACTCGCCCGTGCCGGTCGGCGCCATTTTTGTGCTTGGTGAACGGTCCAGCGGCGAAAATTTGCCTCGCATCGAAGAACTATCCCTTCGCGAACAGTTACTCGCGCTAGTTGCCAATTCCTACGCGACAAGAATTCTGTCTGAGAAATCCCGCGCCGATGAGTTCCAACTCTTTGGCCGAATGGTTGGCGCAATCCCGATCCGCAGCCTGCTTGCCCACAGTGATCCCGCGCGTCTCTCCAGCTTCTGCGAATTGATCGAGCGGGAATGCCGCAGCTTGCGAATCCCTGTGGCCGCCGCATGAAATCGCCTGCCCCTCCCCCAGTGCTCGATCCCAGGCCTTTGACCGATTAAGCAGCCTTTTTTGTTTTTGGCAGGCGCGGCTTTTGCGCTAAATTGGTGCGCCGGAAATATTGCCCCGCGACGTGCTGGCGTACGTTTGTTATCCAACCCGCCCGCCGCGTGTGGCGTCCAAGCAAGGGCATCCGACACGCACGGCTGATCCGAACGCATTTCGAACGCCGAATTCTGAGGCGAGGGGCTTTCCTCGAATGAAAAAGCTGGCTGGCACGCTTGTTTGCATCGCGGTGCTGTGTGCCGCACCAATAATTACGAGTGCGCAGGAGACGCCGGCTCCGGCGCCACAAGAGTCCTCAAGCGCGCCGCCTTCAACGACGCCGAGTCGGCCAGCCGAGCAATATAACACGCGTGCCACGCCGACTCTTGAGATCTCGGGTGGCTATTCTTACCGCGCTTATTCACCTACCCCTTCAACCACGACGAAACTCAATGGCGGTTACGTGTCCGTAGACTATAACCTTTTCTCGTGGGTAGGCATTGCAGCCGAGGGAAGCGCCGCGGTGAAAAAAGAAGGAGCGCAGTCGCTTGGTACGGCTCAGACTTTGACTATATTCACAGGCCTCGCGGGCCCGCAAATTTATCCTCTGCGGCATCGAAAGCTGACGGTTTTTACCCACATCCTTCTCGGCGACGGTTATTACTATACGAAAGCGCCGGCCTTCGGAGGTTTTTCAACCAACATCACCACGAAGAGCGGTTTCGCCTGGGAAGTCGGCGGCGGCATGGACGTGCGACTTAAGAAGCATTGGTCGATCCGCCTGATCGAGGGGGATTACGGCGAGACCTCCTTTTCGCTCCCGAGTGCCAACCCCCACCAGGTGGGTTACCGCATTTCCGCCGGCATCGTTTACCTGATCGGCGGAAAATAACGCATCGCTTGGTCCTCCTCCGCGGATCTATTGGACGGTTGACAATCGCCGCCTCCTCCATTAAACTAACCAGTTAGTTGAATATTTCTGAGTCGCTCTTCCAATAAGCGTCGAGATGCCGGCCGTCCTATTCAATGGCTCCGCCTAATGTGAGTGATTCGACGCGAGAGGGAAGTCGGGCGTAATAAAAAATGGCACGTGGACGTAAAAAACAGGAGAACCCGGAAGCAGCCGGGAGAATTCTGGAAGCGGCGGAGAATTATTTCGCCGCTCACGGCTTGGCAGGCACGCGGACGGAGGAGATTGCGTCGGCCGCGCGTGTGAACAAAGCGATGTTGTTTTATTATTTTAAGAACAAGCGGCATTTGCATCGCGCGGTACTCGAAAATCTTTTCCGGCAATTTCGGTCCAGCGTTTACGCATTGCGGGAAAAGACCGATTCGCCTCGGCGCCGGCTACTCGCATTGGCGGCGGGATATTTCGACTTTCTCGCCGCGCATCCGAATTATCCGCGGCTCGTCCAGCGCGAGGCCATGGAGGCAAGCGGCAATTTCAAGTGGATTGTCGGCGAATATCTCCATCCGTTCCACTCGGAAGTCGTCCGAACGATTAGCGACGGAATCGCTTCCGGCGAAATTCGACACATCGACCCGGAACATACGGCCTTTTCGATTTTGGGCATGACCACGTCGTATTTCGCCGCGGCGCCTATTCTGAGCCGGATGGCGGGACGCGACCTGCTCACTCCCAAGGCGGTTGCGGCGCGGCGGATCGCGTTGCTGGATTTCTTGGAGCATGGGTTGATTGCTGAAGGAGAAACGACTCGATGACGGGCGCAAAATTCTTTCGATTGATTGCCGTGATCTTTTTGATCGTCCTCGGTGTCTACTACTTCACCACGCCGCACGGTTCGGAATTGCCGTTGACCGGCGTGGTCGACGGAAACGATGTGATTGTCAGCCCCCAAATCACAGGGCGCATTATCAAGCTCGACGTGGACGAAGGTTCGCAAGTTAAAAAAGGCGATCTGATCGCCGAGCTCGATCCTAAGGAACTTGAGGCAAACCTCGAGGCCGCCAAAGCCAACGTCACGAGCCTTGAGGCGCAGGTCAATGCTGCCAATCACAATTACACCTGGACGAACGATCAGACCGGCGCCGCCATCGAGCAGGCAAAGGCGCGAGTCACGTCAAGCGACGCGCAGCTCCAGCAGGCCGAAGCCCAGTTGGCGTTGAATCAATCCGATCTGAAGCGCATGCAGGATCTTTACGACAAAAAAGAAATCTCCGCGCAGGATTACGATCATGCCCTCGCCGCGGTAAAGATGGCCCAGGCGAATGTGGATGCGCTCAAGCAAACTTCCCAGGCGGAAGCCGCTGCGTTGAATGTGGCTCAGGCAAATCGCAGGCAAGTGGACGTGCGCCAGAGCGATGTCAATGCGACCCTCGCGCAATTGCAGCAAGCCCGTGCCGACGAGGCTCAGGTCGCGGCTCAATTGGGCTACACGAAAATTTATGCGCCTGGCGACGGCGTCGTTTCGGTTCGCGTCGCCAAGCAAGGCGAGGTTGTCGCGCAAGGCTCGCCTATCGTGGTGCTTGTGGATATCAACAACCTTTGGGTGCACGCGGATGTCGAGGAGACATACATCGACGAAATTCGGTTCGGTCAAACGATGCGTGTCCGGCTGCCCTCCGGCGATATTTTGGAAGGCAAAGTCTTCTACAAAGGCGTGGAAAACGAATTTGCCACCCAGCGTGACGTGAGCCGCACGAAACGCGACATCAAAACTTTTGCAATCAAAGTGTCGCTGCCTTCCGATAACGGTCGGCTCTTCACCGGAATGACGGCGACCGTGCTGCTGCCAGTCCCGCAGCAGGGGAACTGGCTCACCCGGCTTTGGAGGCGTGTGTGAACGCCACAGCTCCGGCAACCGTGAACACGATCAGCGTCGAGCATCTCGTAAAGAAATTCGGCGAACTGGTCGCGGTCAACGACGTCAGCTTCGCAGTGCGCCAGGGCGAGATCTTCGGCCTGCTCGGGCCCAATGGCGCGGGCAAGACCACCCTGATCCGCATGATGACGACTTTGACGCCGCCGACTTCGGGCACCGCGATCGTCGCAGGTCACGATATAGCGAAAGACGCCGACGGCGTCCGGCACGCAATTGGCGTGATCCCGCAGGCCTTCACGTCCGATCCCGAGCTGACCGCTTATGAAAATATGCTGCTCCACGCGAAGCTATACGGCGTTCCTGCCGATCGGCGCGATCAGCTGATCAATGAGCTGCTCGAGTCGGTGAACTTGACGCGCTTTCGCGATGCCTTCGTTAAGACATTCTCTGGCGGCATGCGGCGGCGCATGGAAATTGCGCGCGGGCTGGTGCATTCGCCGCAGGTACTCTTTCTCGACGAACCGACGACCGGCCTGGACCCAGTCTCGCGCACGAACGTCTGGGAGATGATTCGCGCGCTGCGCGACCGCTCCGATCTGACGATTCTCCTCACCACGCATTATATGGAAGAGGCGGACAAGCTGTGCGACCGCATCGCCATCGTCGATCACGGCCGTCTTGTTGCGCTCGATACGCCGACGCGCCTCAAAGAGAACGTGCCGGGAACCGATACTGTTGAGGCCGAATTTGCCGGTGCGCCCGCGGATTGGGCTGAACAATTGCGCGCTTTGCCACAAACGGCGAATGTGACCGAGCGGGACGGATCGTTTCATATCGGATCGCACGAAGGCCCCGCGACAGTTGCGGCTCTCATGGACTTGGCGCGGTCGCGCGGAGTCACGGTGAAGCGCGTCACGGTGCAGGGAACCACTTTAGACGACGTATTCGTGCATTACACGGGTAGCGATTTGCGTGATACGACGCAGCGCGGAGGGCTGGATATCAGCCATCTTTATAAGTAGCGCGAATTGAGTGCGAAAACGCGCTTCTGCAGGCTGAAGAGGAGTTTGTGAAGATGAAGTTCTACCGAGTATGGGCGCTGATCGAGCGCGATCTGCGAAAGTTCTTTCGCAGCCCAGCCCTGATGATGGTATCGATGATTTTCCCGCTAGTGCAGCTCTTGGTGCTGGGTTACGCGTTCGGCGGAAAAATCAAGAACGCCCCCGTCGCGTTTGTAGACCTGGATCATTCGGTTGAGTCGCGCAGAGTGCGCGAGATGTTTCAGGCCGTCGCGGCGGGACCGCAGACCTTCAGGATCGTCGATTACAATAGCCTTCCTGACGCGATTCAGGATCTCCGCGCCGGATTCGTCCGCGGCGTCATCCAGGTCCCGCACGATTTCTCCGAGCGCTATTTCCAGAAAAATCGCCCGCGCATCTCCTTCAGCGAAGACAACACCGACCAATTTATTTCAACCGCGCTGCAGGCGGAAATTCAGGGCATGGTGGATCAGCTCAATTCGCCCTCTGTCCATTCGCCTCTCAACCAGCAGGTCTCGCTGGATGTGGTCGAAGTCTATCCGTACATCGAATATGCGAAATTCCTGTTGGCCGGCGCGGTAACGCTGGGCATTTTCTCGGTTGCTATGATCGGCGGCGGCATCACATTCATCGACGACAAGTCTCGCGGACTGCACGAAGGCTATCTCGTCACGCCCATTCACAAATCCGAATTGGTATTCGGTCTGATCGGCGCCGGCGCCCTGAAAGGGCTCATGGCGGGAATGTGCCTCTCGATCATCGGCGGGCTAATGGTAGGAATTCCACGCCTGTGGGATCCAGTTCGTCTGGTCTACATCGCGTTCGTCGTGCTGTCGGCTTCGCTTGCGATGATGAGTTTCATGTTCCTCTTGATGGTGCGTGTCTCCGATCCGCTCGTGCCGCGCGCGATTTTCGGCGTGCTCAATACACTGCTTTATTTTCCATCGGGCGCAGTCTATCCGATCGAAGCGTTTCCCCCCTGGCTCAGGTGGATCGCCACTGTCGACCCGCTCACATACATCGTCCACGCGCTGCAAAACCTCTCGCTGAAAAATACCGGTATTGAAGGAATTTACAGCGACGTGCTAATTTTGTTGTTGATCGCCGCCGGAATGACCGCCGGCTGCATCGCACTGTTTCAGCGGCAGTTGTGATGCTCGAATGCCGGGAAGAAACTTATGACCATCTTTGATGCGCCGCCGATAAAACCGCCGTGGAAGTATCGCCGGCTGGCTATCGCCGTCGGCGCTGGTGTTGTGATCGCTGCCATCACAATTGCCGTCCTGTTGCGGTTTCACACGGAGCGCAGCACCGTCCGCAACTTTATGAACGCCGTGGCAGACGGAAACTACCAACGGGCATATCAGGTCTGGAAGCCGTCTCAGTCTTACACCTTTCAGGATTTCATGCAGGACTGGGGCCCTAACGGCTACTACGGCCCCGTGAAAAGCTATCGGATCGACAATCACCTGACGCAGAAGCAGGGAAGCGTCGTTTCGATCACCGTGGATGTGAGCCCCTACCGGCCGTTCCCGGCAGACGATGATCCGATCAAGCAGAGCAAGACCAAGCAGGTACAACTCTGGGTTCAATTCAACGACGAGTCGATCAGTTTCCCGCCCAGCTAGAGGCTAAGCGAAATTTCGTCGTCCTGAGGGGCGCGAAGCGACCCGAAGGATCTCTCTTCGTTTTCCTCAACTGTGTTCGCGGTAGGAATCTCTGCGGCGCTGCTTTTTCGGAGCCGGCTAGCCTTCGATGCGGGCTTCGTCAACCAGCATAATGGGGATATCGTCGCGCACCGGATAGACGCGGTGGCACGTGGCGCACTTCAAGCCCTTCTCATCCGGGGTCATCTTCACCGGCGTTTTGCAGATGGGGCAAACCAGCATCTCCAGCAATTCCTGCGAGACAGCCATTCGTTTCTCCTGCTCCGATTGTCGAAAAGTCTATCCTACCTGAAAAGCCCTCAGCGTGAGCTTCCCGTGCCACTCGCCGCTTGACGCAATCGGCACCAGCCAGATCGGCGCGATCTGCGAGCCTTGGTAAATGCGCTCGAACCCTCCCTCGGATTCGGAGACAGTCTCGATAGGCGCCAGCCAAAACTCGCGCGCGCCCGGCGCATAAAGCGACACGCCTGTCTTCTGCCATTCGTCGATCACGCGCAACGGGTTTGCATCCGTTTTTGCTGACCAGCGCAGGGGAAATCGCTGCCCGTTCGCATCGAAATAGCGGTCAGTTGCGGCGGGAGCAAGGAAATTCACCACCACCTCCAGGCCGATCTGCACGGTCGCATCGCCAGGGCTCTTTTTTTTCAGCGTGAGGTCGCACGTCACCTCGAATCCTTCGTCACTCGGCGCAAACGAAAATAATTTCGTCAGCGACCAGTTGCACGATTCCTCCGAAACCAGCTCCACGCTTCGCTTCGACGTGTTCGTTAGGCGATACCGGCCGCCGGCCAGAGGTCCGTCCTCGTCCAGCCGGATCGGCGCGTAGTCCTCGAAAGTTCTCTCCGTCGCGAAGAGCAGCACGCGAAAACTATTCCGCCGCCAGCGATCGTAAGTCAGCCATTTGTCGAGATTCGCCTCCTTGGCTCGTATCTCATCGTGAATGGAGACGAAATGCTCAGGCACGATGCTTTTCGTTTTGCGCACCGCGTCGTGATACGCTTCCAGCCGGCGCATCAGCGAATTAATCAGCGGCACGTTTGTTTTGCGCAGATCGAGCGCGCTCAGCGTTCCTCCGTCCGAAGGTTGAATTAGCGCGCTGTATTCGCTCGACGTAAGACAAATCTCGTCATTTCCATCCGCGTCGAAATCCAGCCGGTCGGCTTCCGCATATTCGGCCTGCTTATGCGTGCGCGCGTCAACCAGCGCCTCGGCATGCGAAAGGGCTCGCCACGCCGCCGTGCGCAGATGCGGCATGTAAAGTCCCCCGAAAACGCCGTGCCAATAGGGATCGTTGCACTCGCCGCGCAGAAGCGAAGTAGTCGCCTCCCCGGCATCAATCGCGTCCACCGCGGATTTTGCCTTCCTGCGCGCAAAAGCATGTACCTTATCGGAGACATGCAGCATCTTCGCGTGAAGCAGGTTCGCTTCCGAATATTTGCTGAAAAAGTTCCGCCACGTGCCGCCGCGCAGGAAGGGAAGGGCCTCAGGGCGCGATTCGAATTCCTTCACGAGATTGTGATACCGAATTCGCGCCCGGGTCGGCAGCGACCACTCCATCATCTCCGTGTAAGAAGCCGTCGGCAGATCGGCGCGGCCCTGTGCCGGACGCGCTACCATCGCCATGCTGGGCGTGGCCGTCTCAAGCCAATCCGCACACTTTTCAATTTCGCTGAAAAAATTCGTCACCCAACCGTCGTCATAGCAATGCTTGTGCGTTTCCGGCCAGGAACCGAGCTTTTCCAGATCGTCTCCCATCGCCGCAAAACCTCCGGGATGCGTCGCGCTGGCTTCCCGCAGAAACTGGATTGTGTCTTCAGGCGGGCGAAACGGAATCGTGTATCGCAGAATTTTTAGGCCGGGTATGAGCCTCACGACGTGCCCCATATTCTCGGCGGTGTAATAGCCGTAGAGCTGCTCGGTCTCGAATCCCGCGCCCAGAAAATGATTGTCGTCCACAAGCGTATATTTCACATCGGCCTGTGCCAGTGACGACGGAAGCTGCGGCTCCCAGACCCGTTCGGTAAGCCAAGCGCCCGTAGGCCGCTTCGTGAAATGTTTTTCCACGTAGTCCGCGAGTCGCGTCAGTTGCTCTTGTCGATCTCGTTCCGGAATCGCGATCAGCACCGGCTCGTAGAACCCGCCGCCGACCATTTCCACTTGGCCGCGTTCCACGAGGCCACGAAGCTTGTCGAAATACTCGGGATGCGCGCGTTCGGCCCATTCCAGCAGCGGCCCGGAATAGTGCAAGCCCACGTGAATCGCGGGATGTTCCGAGAGCACTTCAATGAACGGACGATAGGAATCTTGGTACGCGCGTTCGATTACGTCGTCGAAATTGCCGACCGGCTGGTGCGCGTGCAGGAAAAGGACGAGCTGGAATTTGGCCACAACGTTCCTCAGAGCCGCTCATCAGGATACCCTGATTCGCAAAAAAACGTTTCGGGCTCAAGGATAAAATTTTCAAATCTACACAAAACGTCTTGCCGTGTGTAAAACAAAACGGCGGCCCATCCGGGCCGCCGTTCGATCTGGAATTTCCCTGAAACTGCCCGACGCTACTTCTTATAATACTGCGCGTTTTCCGCCGCGAAGGACGCCCACTTTTCCGGCAAGTCTTCCATTGCGAAAATGGCAGTCACTGGGCAAACCGGCACGCACGCTCCGCAATCGATGCACTCATCGGGGTTGATTGTGAGCAGTTTCGCCGATTCGAAGTCTGCTTCATCTTTTCGGGGGTGAATGCAATCGACCGGGCACACGTCGACGCAAGCCGTGTCCTTGGTTCCAATGCAGGGCTCTGCAATTACATAGGCCATAACAATTTCTCCTGTTACGAGGGCTGGGCAACGAGATTACGATGCCTACCGGTCACACTATTACCGAAACTTTTTTATATCATCAAAGGTCCGCCCCGTTCAAGCGTGCACAGGAACCGGTAGTGGGCTACTTTGAATTGGCCTTGGGCGACTTTCCTTCGCAAGTAAAGGTGATTGCGCGGACGATGGGCTAAATGCACAATTTCATTTGTAAGCTGGACAGTCCGAATCTTTCTTATACAAACTGTTGACCCATCGCTGTCATAGCAGTGGTCACGCGAGATAATCTCGTCGCTGCACAGCTCGCGTACAAATTCATGTACAGCGCTGTAGACGAAAGCCAGAAAGCCCGGATACCTCATTGATATCTTATTGAAAAGAATGGTCGGGGCGAGTGGATTTGAACCACCGACCTCCTGGTCCCGAACCAGCATGTAAAAAATCCCTAAGCCCTCGTCCGGGCGTCACTTACGGGATTTCGAACGACCCAAAATCCCCCTCAGATTCACAACCATTCGCAACCAGCAACAATCGATGCAAGCTGCCACAGAAGCCTAACGCCCGGCAGCTCGTCAAGCTAACAGGCAATGAAATATTGCCGAGCGCTGCGCACAACGCGGAAAGCCACGCTCCGATAGAGCGCCTGCCTTGGGCGCACGGTCAACGACTCCAACGGCTCTCTCCGCTTTCACTAACTACTTACGTTTTCAACAAATCGGGGAATCTGCTTTCCGTTCGAAAGTAACCCGAGTCGGCTGAAAACGATCGATTCGCGCACACTTCGTGCACAGCGAGCGCGCCTGCTTTGTGCTCTTGAAGCAGCTTCCTTGTATTCGGAGCGTTTTCGATGCTGCTCTGCTCACCAAACCGAGCGTGTATGGGTTGCAGTGGTCGGGGGACGTTGGTTCACGGCAAGGGCTTGCAACGTACCGAATTTACTGACAGTGGCGTTCCGAATCGAGCTCATACGCGCTGCCTAGAGGCCGCGCCGCAAAACTATAACCCCCTCGTATTTCTTCCCTCGATCCTCGGGTCGCAGTTGATCGGGATAATCACCAGGCACCAATTTGCGGTATGCGGCCTGCCATGAACGAACGTGCACTCGTGCTACGGCAATTGCGTTAGGCGGCCCTGCGCGTCGCAGTTCCACGTCAACAATGTAAGGCATGAGGGCAACCGGCGTTAACCATTCCAGTCCTGTGCGCCTCAAATTCAGAACTTCCGTTGGCGCCTCATGCTGTCAGCGGAACTTTGTTTGTTACGGGCTCTTTCTCACGTTTCAGAAGAATCCGGAAAACGAGTCCGTGCGTGATGAGAAGCAGCGGCACTATCAACGTCGGAAGGAAGAATACGGCTCCCAGTTGCCCCGCCAATAGTCCAGCATGATTGGCTTGGTAGAAAGCGTTAAAGAGATCGGCTGTACCCCAGAGATTGAAGATCCATGTGGCCGCGACGCCAGCCGCACTGGGAAGTAACAGCAGCGAAATCAAGGCCAGTATCGCTGCAATCATGTCCCCATAGGCCTCTGGATGCGCGAAGGCAGACGGCAGATCGGGTGATACCACGCCGGGAATCAGGGTTGCCAAGCCGATGAAGCGGAAGCTGTGCAGGATGAGCAAAGGCTGCAACGCTTCGGCCCGTGTCCGCAGGCGGAGTTCGGGCCAAATATATCGAGCAGCGACTATTCCCCACGCGATGAAGCTGAATGCGATACTCACGAAAAACCAGATCATTTGTTGCGGCATGCGAATGCCTCCTCTTTCGAATTCCAGCCATTGACCGCGACTGGTGGCGAGGGCAGGGCCTTGTCTCTTCCAGATACTGGGGGCTTCGCGGTGCTGGCTATATCGTGCTGGCACCGCCACGCTTCGGAATCAGGCGCGAACTGCGGTTTCGACGGGAACGGGCGGCGCAGTTCGCGGTCGTATCGGTCGAAGTTAAAGCCTGGGCCTAGCGGGACGATCATGAACTGCGCGAGCTCGCGAAGCGAGTTGCCGAAGGTCCGCTGGTTGCCGGGCAGCGCCGCATAACGACGAGCGATCGTCTCGAAGTTCTCTGGGGGCTGGCCGGTCACATCGAGCACATCCGTGGTCGGTGCTCCCAGTTCGAAGGCGCCCCGCTTGTGATCTTCGATGTAATAACGAACGTTGCTGAGCAGCTCGATGGGCAAGCCGCCGCCCCATCGGGCTGCCTTCATGAACATCCAAATTGGCGTCGGAACGATCCTGACCGATCTCCCGACGGCCCGTCCAATCGCCTTGGCCATATCCTCCGCACCCAGGAGTTCCGGTCCGGTGGGGCGATAGCTCCTCCCATCATGCCGCTTCGGATCGATCAGAGCCGCGACGGCGACTCGCGCGATATCTTCGTTCGAAGGTGGCGCGTTGCGGCTATCGCCGAAGATCCAGGGAAAGACGCCCATATGCGCCGCCATCCCGATCGTCAGCAGATAACCGTCGGCAAAGAAGCCCGGGTTGAGAACCGTGTAGGTGACTCCTGGCAGCATCGAGAACAGCCGGTCGACCAACCAGCTCTGGCGCGTCGAGAGCGAAGGATGCGACGGGCTCGCGAGCCATTGGCTCAGGCCGACGATGTGTTCGAGCCGGGCTTCCTTGGCTGCGACAGCGAAGGCCACCGCGCCGTGAATCATGTACGGATCGTAAGGCGGACAAAAATAAGCGCGCTGGACGTCCTTCAGCGCGTCGGCCACGCGCTCGGCATCGCTCAAATCGGCGACTGCGACTTCCGCGCCCAGCGCTTGGAGCCGCGCGCTGCGGGCATCTTCGCGATGCACCAGGGCACGGACGGGATATTCGGCTTTCAGTAGCTCGCTAACAACGACGCTCCCGGTCTTGCCGGTTGCGCCAGTCACGATAATTCTTGGCTTCGTCATCATCTCCTCCTTTGCGATTGAATGGTTGATTGCTTCTCCATCTCCTAAGTCACCCGGGAAAGCAGCGTGCGAATGCGACCAAGAGCTTGGGCGAGCCGTGTATGCAAATCTTGCGCGTAAGCAAAGCCCAGACGAGATTCGCTTCCTTGCGCAAGAACCGCAGCCACGTTTGGCTATCGGCGGTGAGCCGAAAGTCTGGCGTGCCGGTGTGCCCGTCAGAGACTTCGAGTTTCTTGTCGTGAATTACGACAGTCGCTGTTACTTCTTCCTCGCCTGTGAACGTGAAGTGATACGTTGCGTTCAAGCCTTCGGATTTGCCGCGCTGGAAGGCAAAGTTCAGCCCGTGGAGAAATGCGCGGATCGTGCCTTGTCCTGCAAGGCCGTTGTGCACGCGCTTGGTTTTCTTATGCGGGAAACGGCGCGCTACGTAATCTTCGGCGTCAGAGCCGGGGACGACATAGACGGTTTCCACCTTGTCTTGCAGGGGCTTCACCACATCTTTCAGGAATTCCTTGCGATCAGTGAGGAATGGTGCGATGACTTCCTCGCCGGCGGGGCAGACGGACAGGCAATAAGCGGCCTTGTAGTTCGCGCCGAACGAGAGGCTCTGCCACATCGATACGGATTCCGCGCCCGATACCTTCTTCCGATAGTCGAGCGCGTTCTTGCTATCGGCGATCTTTTCCACCCAGTCGTTGAATCCGCCCAAGAACTCGCGATAGTTGTGCGTATAGCAGGCGGAAAAATCAAAGCTACCATCGCTGCCGATCGCGCCAGTAGGGCACGCCGCCACGCAGAGCTTGCATTCGAGGCAGGGGTTGTAATCGATGATGTGCAAGTATTCCGAAACTGCCGCATCCAGCAGCACCGTTCCGAGCAGAATGAAATTGCCGAATTTCGGATGGATTACGTTGCGATGAATCCCCATTCGGCCCAGGCCCGCGGCTACGGCGACCGGCTTGTGAGAAACGATCCACATTTTCGCTCCCCAACGATCCGCCTCCATGGGAAAGCCAACCGCTCC
>DATEME010000496.1:0-7079 GCA_035275865.1 Candidatus Acidiferrales bacterium
CTGCAGGACGCGGCGCAGCCGGGCGTGGAGCGGCGCCGGCACCGCCTCCGGCACCACCGCCTGCCGAAGCACCCAGGGTTGGCGCCGCAGGCGGCGGGTTTGGCGGAATTCGCGGAATTTTCGTGATCACTCCTGACGGCCGGGTGCACGAGCAGCTTTTGACGAACGGTTGGGACTATGGCACGCCCGTGAAGTTCCTTGCGCCGGATTCAAATATGGGCTTCCCAGCTGACCACGATGGCGTCCTATACGTGAATACGAACGGAAGCTGCGGCGGAGCGCCCAATGGCGTCTTTTCGCTGGATATGTCGACTGCGGAATATCGGAAAGCTTCGTATAAATCGGGGACCGTTGGTGTGACGGGCACAGACGGAGGCGCGCTCAGCACGGACGCCAAGACGCTTTACGTTATGACCGGAAGCGGCACCGCGAGTGGGGAGGCGCATCCGAACAGCGTCGTTGCGCTCGATGCGAAGACGCTGGAAGTGAACGACTACTACACGCCGTCAGGCGGAGAGGCCACGGCCAAGACGGACATGAATGTGAGCCCGGTGGTCTTTTCATACAAAGGCAAGGACTTCGTAGCTGCGTATGTCGCCGGGGGCCGATTGGCGTTGCTGGATGCGGAGTCACTCGGCGGGTCGGACCATCACACGCCGCTGGCGATCACTCCCGCGCTTTCCAAAAATGGCGGCTATGGCGCTTGGGGACGGTTAGCCACCGCAGAGGACGCGAACGGCACGCGGTTTATTTATGTCTCGGTGAACGGACCGTTTCCGGCCGATTTAAAGTTGCCGGCAGGGAACGGCGCCACGCCGAATGGCGCACTCGTGGCCTACAAGCTGGGTGAAAATGGCGATAAGGTGAGCCTGTCGCCCGCCTGGGTTTCGCCGGACGTAACAAATCCTTCGCCGGCTTCAATTGTCATGAACACGCCGCCGCAGACGTTTGGCGGATTCGGCGGAGCAGCGGCTGCACAGCCGGCAACGCCTCCCGCCGTGAAGGCAGGCGGAATCGTTTTCGTTCTTGCCGAAGGCGAAGCGGGAAAAAGTCATGCGCGCCTCTACGGCTTTGACGCGGAAACTGGTGCCCAGATTTACTCCTCGGCAGACCAGATTGCGGCTGCGGCCAATCAGGCGAGCATTTCAATCAGCGGTGGGCACGTCTTGTTTGTCACGGCGGACAACACGCTTTATGCGTTCGGCGTAGAATACCTTCGCGATTAATGAATGTGGGCTAGGCGTTGTAGCGGCCGACTCGCCTTTCAGTCGGGCGCTCTTGCCGTTGAATTTTCTCGGGCTTTGAATTTGGTTTCCGGCGGTCGAGAAAGCAGCGCGTACAATTAGAGGTGTTGTAGAGCGGGCTTTAGGTCTGTCGTAAGGGCAGCAAGATCTGGAAAAATTGCGGGGGTAGGGTTTTCGTAGCGACCGGCTTCCTCTTCAGCCGGTCATCGGTCAAACGGCTCTCATTATCGCGCAGCCGCGAACGCCCAGTTTTGTTTTTAGCTCCTGAAGTAAAGCTTTTCCGCGGCCTGATCTAAAGCGTGTCGAATTTCTTCAAGGGGATAGTATGGTCGATCGATCGAGCATTCAAGATGCGATAGGTGCGGGCGGCGGAATCCTGAGGCTGGAGCCTTGCTGGGTGCCGCGTTCCTTTATGATCCCTGGGCGGCGGCTGCGCCTCCATCCGGACGATCTTTACGCGTTTGGCGGGCATCGCGGCGGAATTAACGAGCGATGGTTTTCCTCCACGACGAAAGCGTCGAATGGACCGCTCACAACCGAAGATGAAGGCTTGAGCTACGTTCATCCCGCCGCGGGCAAGAGATTCCTGTTGAAAGACGCCGTCGAAGTTGCGGGCGATGCGTTGCTCGATGCAGATGTGATGCAGCGGGAAAAGGGCTGGAATCTGCTCTGCAAGTTTTTCGACAACATGGGCCCGATTCCGCACCACATGCACCAGAGCGATGAATTTGCCAAGCTCGTGGGGCAAAAGGGCAAGCCGGAAGCCTATTATTTCCCGCCGCAATACAATCAGACCGATAACAATTTTCCTCATACGTACATGGGCCTTGAACCCGGCACTACGAAAGAGCAAATTCGCCGTTGCCTGGAGGACTGGAACAAGGGCGACAATAAGATTTTGCTGCACTCGCGGGCGTACCGGCTCGAACCCGGCGCCGGTTGGCAGATCAACCCCGGCATTCTCCATGCGCCGGGCTCGTTGGTCACTTACGAGCCGCAGGTGAATAGCGATGTCTTCGCCATGTTCCAGTCAGAGGTAGAAGGCCGAATCGTTGATTGGGCGCTGCTCACCAAAGACGTGCAACCGAAATATCACAAAGACCTCGATTATCTGGTCAGCATGCTCGACTGGGATGCGAACGTGAATCCAGAATTTGCGAAGAGCAACAAAACCTTCCCCAAGCCGGTAAAGGCTGTCCCCGAAATGGAATCCTGCGGCTATCGCGAGAACTGGGTGACTTACGGTACCGGCTACTATTCGGCGAAGGAGCTAACGGTGTTGCCAAAGCGAACGGTGACGATTAAGGATGCGGCCGCGTACGGCATGATCGTCACGCAGGGCCATGGCACATTTGGCAAGCACGGAATCTCCGCGCCGACCATGATTCGCTTCGGCCAGTTGACCGAAGACGAGTTCTTTGTCACGGCCGACGCAGCCAAAGCGGGCGTGCGTATCGAAAATCCCAGCGAGAGCGACCCCCTGGTGATCCTGAAGCACTTTGGCCCGGGAAATCCTGACGCAGAGCCTCTGCGCAAAAAGAAGTAGGAGCGGCGAATATGAACGCAACAGCACGACACAAGAAACCCGCGATTCACAACGCGATGTGGCCGGGATTGGTCGGCAAAGGGCCGGACTCTGAGCCGCCGATCGACCTCGATACCATGCTCAAGCTGACGGCGCAGGCGGAAGTCGACGGGCAAAAGTTTGACGGCGTCGATCTTTTCCTCTCTCTCCCTCACACGGATATCGATTCAACTGACGACCAGTTGAAGCAGCTTGCCGATAAGCTTCGCGGGATGAATCTTCTGGCAGGTTCGCTCGTCGCGCCGGTTTGGCCTCCCACGGGCGGCGGCTCCGCGATGGGGTCCATGAATGATCGCCAGCAATTTCTCACGCAGGTGCGCAAGGCTTGCGCCATCGGGAGAAAGCTGCGCGATCTCGGTATTCGCAAATACGGCGTCGTGCGCATCGATTCGGCGTCAAGTCCGTCGGATTGGGCGAAGGACCCGAAGGGCAATCAGAAGCTGATCGCGGATACGTTCCGCGAAGCGTGCACGATCGCGGAAGGTTTCGGCGAGCGGCTCGCAGCAGAAGGCGAAATCTGCTGGGGCGGCATGCACGGTTGGAAGCACATGGTGGAGCTGCTGGAAATGGTCGGCAAGCCGAAGACAATCGGATTCCAGGCGGACATGGCGCACACGATGCTCTATACCATGGGCTACAACTCGCCCGAAAGCCGCCTGTTGCCCGAAAATTACGATTGGAAAGACAAAGAGGTCCTGTGGAATGCGCTGCGCACCGTCACCAAGGCGCTGCGGCCTTGGACGATCGATTTTCACGTGGCGCAAAACGATGGCACCGTCAAAGGCTCAGGCTCGCACGACAAAACCGGTCGGCACTGCCCGCCGAATGATCCGAACGGCAAGCTAGATATCGTGAAGGTCGCGGGCTTCTGGATGGAAGACGAGAGCGGCAAGCTAACCAAGGCGTTTCAGCACATCTGCTGGGACGGCTGCATGTTCCCAAACGCGATGATGCTTGCGCCGGATACGTGGCGCCAGGTCTTGGCCACCCTGATCAAGGTTCGCGACGCACACGGATGCGACTAGATCGCACGTTTGCTTCGCATCCTAAGAATCGGACGCGCGAAACGACGGTCTTGTCGGATCACTGATAAAATGTACACTGGCGGTTTTGTCGCCAGGGGGATGGGAAAGGGCCGGCATAATGGCTGCGGGGAAAGGGATTTCTAATCGATACTGCCCCGATTAGAAATCGCTGTAAGTCGCTGAATACAAAAGCCAATGTAATTTCTAATCGATACTAAATCGCGCCCTTTTTGAATAAAGGGCGAAAGCGAAAATCGAGGAGACGTAGATCGTGCCGAAGAGAAAAGACCTCAACGTTGGACTTGTGGGCTACGGTTTCATGGGGCGCACGCATTCGAACGCGTTCCTGCAAGCGCCGCGATTTTTCGATACGCCGTATCAACCTGTGCTGAAGGCTCTCTGCGCACGCAATCCCGATCGCGCCAAGGCCTTCGCCGAAAACTGGGGATACCAGTCGGTCGAGTCGGACTGGCGCAAATTAGTCGAGCGCAAGGATATCGACCTGATCGATATCGCGAGCCCCAACGACACGCACTTGGAGATCGCCATAGCCGCAGCCAAGGCCGGCAAGATGGTCATGTGCGAAAAACCTCTCGGCCGCACTGCGGCTGAAGGCAAGCAAATGCTGGATGCAGTCGAAAAGGCCAATGTGCCAAACATGGTTTGGTATAACTATCGGCGCGTGCCGGCTGTCGTGCTGCTCAAGAATCTCCTCGATGAAGGCCGCTTCGGCCGCATCTTTCACTACCGTTCTCAATTTTTGCAAGACTGGACGATCTCGCAGGATTTGCCGCAGGGCGGAGAGGGCCTGTGGCGGCTCGATGTATCCGTCGCAGGCAGCGGCGTAACGGGCGATCTGCTGGCGCACAACATCGATATGGCGATGTACCTCAACGGCCCGATTACCGAAGTCACGGCCATGACCGAAACATTCATTAAAGAGCGCAAGCACAATCTCACGGGCAAAGTTCAGCCTGTGGGCATCGACGACGCGAGCGCGTTTCTATGCCGATTCCAAAATGGCTCGATGGCGCTTTTCGAAGCGACTCGTTATGCGCGCGGACATAAAGCTCTCTTCACGTTGGAAATCAACGGCGAGAAGGCATCGGCTTCCTGGGATTTGCACGACCTGCATCGTCTGGAATATTTCGACCATCGCGACGAAGGGAGCTTGCGCGGTTGGAAAAGCATTCACATCACGGACGGAGATCATCCGTACATGAAACATTGGTGGGTGCCTGGCTTGCAGATCGGCTACGAGCACACCTTCGTGCATCAGGTTGCCGATTTCCTCGAGGCCGTCAGCCAGGGCAAATCAGCCGCGCCCACGTTCCGCGACGGCCTGGCAACCGATTACGTCACGGACGCCGTGTTGAAATCAGCAAAGTCCAGGCAGTGGGAAAAAGTTCCCGCGTAATTCAGGGCATCTTTCGTAGGGGCGCCGCTTGCTGGGCCCCTGGTGCCCGCGAGGCGAATATTGCCCAATACAACTTATCGAGGCCGGCGCGCTGTCTCCATCGAGAATGAAAATCTTCGCGTCACCGTCACGCAAGAGGGCGGGCACGTGGCGGAACTTCTCGATAAGCGCACGGACGTGAATCCCCTTTGGACGCCACCCTGGCCAAGCATCGAACCTTCCGCCTATTCTGCAGCGAAATTTCCTGAATATGGCAGCAGCGGCGAGGCAAAGTTGCTCGCCGGAATTCTTGGCCACAATTTGTGCCTCGATATTTTCGGTGGGCCTTCTGCGGAAGAAGCCGCGGCGGGAATGGAGCCGCACGGCGAAGGCTCTATCGTTCCCTACGAGATAGCCGACGATGGCACCACCCTTGAAATGCGCGCAACGTTTCCGTTGGCACAGATTCACTTCGAGCGGCGCATTGAATTGCATCAGGCGAACGTAAGATTCCTGGAAACGGTGAAGAATCTTGCAGGAGCCGACCGGCCGATCGGTTGGACACAGCACGTCACACTCGGCCCACCGTTTGTCGAGCGGGGAACCACGCAGTTTCGCGCTTCGGCGACGCGTTCCGTCGCCCTGGGCGGCGACTTCAGCCCCGCAAACTACCTGAAGGGCGGCGCCGAGTTCGAATGGCCCGACGCCCCCCTCAAAGATGATGGGACGTGCGACTTGCGCGTGTTTAACAGCGCGGCTGTTTCTGGCGCTTATACCGCTCATTTGATGCAGCCCGAATACGAGCATGCATTTTTCACGGCGTATTCACCGTCGTCGAAAGTAGCGATTGGCTATATCTGGAGAACGAAAGACTTCCCATGGATGGGAATCTGGGAAGAGAATTGCAGCCGCACTCATGCGCCTTGGCATGGCAAAGCGATCACACGAGCAATGGAGTTTGGAGTATCGCCGTTCCCTGAATCGCGCCGTCAAATGGTCGAACGCGGAAAAACATTCGGCGTTCCGGGATTTCGCTGGCTCCCTGCAAGGGGAAAGCTCGAAGCCGAATATTGGGCATCGGTCCGAACCGAGCAAGCCGTACCTGAATCGATGAGCTGGCCTTCGCTATCGAGTTAGTGCCCGGCGGCACCGCTGGCTCCGCTATCGGAGAACGTGAGCAGGTTCTTCTCGGAATCGATGTAATTCGCGTCCACGCCTGGCACCTTCTTCAAATCGTCAAGCGATTTGAAATCGCCGTGCTGCTCGCGATACGCGACGATCGCTTCCGCTTCTTTTTCCGGCATGCCGAGCCAGCTGCGAAAGTTCATCGCCGTCGCTTTGTTGACATTTACTTTCGCGGGCATGGGACCGAAGTTCGTCGCTAAGTATTGAAGGATGGCGCTGAAGTCCTGGTCACTGCCCTGTGCGCCGTTCTGGATCATCTGATTCAAAACGTCTGTCCAGCCTCCAACATCCAAATTATGGCCGATCACCGTTTCGGGCCCGTGGCACGACGAACATGTCTGCAAAAAGACGTCTTTTCCAGGTCCCGCCGGCCAGGGATCCACAGGCGTCGTAGTACTCTGTGCCGCCGAGGACGCTGCGGAAGAAGAAGGTGCACCTGTCGCTGTTGAATTGGTGCTAGAAGGCGGCGTTTGGGATGGCGGTGCCGATTGGGATGATGGTGCCGTTTGTGATGGTGGTGCTTGTGACGAAGTCGCCGTTTGCGACGTCAGGACAGACGCCCCGAGCAGCAACAACGATCCAGCAAAGCAAATTGCACTTATTTTTCCCAAGGAAAGCCTCATAGCCATGTCACCCGAGAAAGC
>DATEME010000497.1:0-4354 GCA_035275865.1 Candidatus Acidiferrales bacterium
TCGGCGCGATAACGGGCTTGGACCTCGCCGGTCAACGTTACTGAAATTTGTCTATCCTGCGGCCGCACGATCTCGGTGCGCACGAACTTCGCATGGCTGACCGGGGTGGGGGAGCGCTCGTTGCAGCCACCCAGCGCGGCCACCAGAAGCGCGACCGCAAGCGCCGCGCCCAGATGCCTCGGAGGAGGCTTGTTGGCGCTTTGGCCATCATCAATGCAACAGGGAGAGCGGTGTTCCATCGTAGTTGCCTGGGCTGAACGACACTTCGGCGGCGTGCGCACGTAGCCGGGCCAGATCACGTTGGTACGGATGCCGCGCTTGCCGCCCTCCTGGACGACCGTCTTGCACAAGCCGATCAGGCCGTGCTTGGCTGTGACATAGGCTGCTTCAACGGCGAGGCTTCCTACGAATGCACCGAGCCCATGTAGATGATGCTGCCCCCTCTGCCGGAGGCCTGCCCGGGTAGTGAGGAAAGCGCCGTCGAGCGAGATGGATGGCCAGCATATTCTTCCAGTCCGCGAACGGAAAGTGTTCGATCGGGTGCACGATCTGGACGCCGGCATTACTGACGAGGACATCCACACCACTGTAGGCGGCGTCCACTTCTTTCACGCCCTCTCCACCTGAGCTGCTTTGGTTACATCCATGGCGACGGCCATCGCCCTACCTCCGGCATTGGCAATTTCGTCCGCGATCGATCCGGCCGCCCCTTGTTCAGGTCGGCGATGGCGAGTTTGGCGGCTTCCCGCGCGAAGGTGAGCGCGATCTCCTTGCCGATGCCGCTCGCGGCCCCGGTCATGATCGCAACCTTGTCTTTCAGGCGCATGGCACCGCCTGCCGCGAACGCCGCCTTACCCCCAAAACGCATCGGTCTTTCCCGTGCTGCGAGACGATCGTCCGATCGGCTGGGACAAGTAAACCTTGCCGAGGCCGAGCGTCGACCGCTTTTGCTGCGGCCGCTTCACTATGCGGCGCGTCAACCAGCTCATAGCGAGCAATATCGATCCCATGTTTCGGCGGCTGCCCGAAAGGGCCTTTGTCCGTGCAGAGCTGGTTGGGAAAGCGAATGACCTCAACGTCGGTCATCCGATTTCTCACCGCGCGGTCGATAATCGTAACCCCGCGCCGGATCGCCTGCTCGTCGGACATGCCCGACGGTTTGCTGAGTTGATCGATGAGGGCCTGTTTTTCGGCCTGCGCCTCGGCCAGCATCCGCGCCTGCTTTTCGGCCTCTTCCGCCTCGGCGAGCGCAATTTTTTGCATTACCTCTTTGGCGGAGGGCAGCATGTCATGCTTTGCTCCATGGATCTCATATCGTTCCGAGGGCGTTTCGCAGCGGCGCGCTGGACAACCGCTCCGGCCGCGCGCGCCTCAGTGGTCGTCGCTCGGGTCCCCGATGAAGCGCTTGCAGGTCATTATCGGCTGCACACTGTCGCGATGAGATCGTTAAAAGCCTCGATCTCGAAGTCGAGCGATTCGAGAAGCCGTTCCCGGTCGATGCTGTCTTTGCAGAAGGATACAGCCTGGCGCGCCGTCACCGCCTCGAAGAAATTCGTGGCATACGAGCGGCAGCTCTCCTCGTTATCAGCCGGGTCGACGCGGCCCTTGCGCGCTGCCGCCCAGGAGAGGCGAGTCGTGGAAAGATTTGAGACCTGAGTGCAACCCGACGTTTCGGCGCCAGCGGTTGCTGCTGTATCGATTAGCAGAGCGATGGCAAGAATGCTAAGGCGCAACATGAGCGTACCTCTACTAGGCCACCGGAGCGTCGAAGTGCGTGGAGTTTTGACGTTCGACATACGCTTGCCAGGAGTAGACCGTCCGCCTCCTTGGGCAGTGTTCTGGCATTGCGTGCCAGCCGTGCATCTGCCGACCTGACACTCATCTTGGCGATGTCGTGTGCCGCGATCTATTGCACGCGGGTAGCGCGGAATGCGCTTTTAGTCTCATTCGCTAAGCGAAGGCTTACGTCCCATATCCTCTTCTAGTCCTACGGTGTTGAACACCTATAAAAGGCCGGTTCAGCAATGCGACCGAAGGAACGATAGACCGACGAGCAATGAGGGCTGCGATGACGGCGGCGAGATTTTACGGTTCGCCGGGGGGGCGTCAACGCATCCAGGGCGACCGCTACGGCGGCGAATGCTCCGGTGGAGCAGTTCCGCAAGCATTCTCGTCTGGGCCATCGGATATCTGTTCCTTCGCAACCTGCATGCCGCGAACCGGAAGTGGGACGACGCGAAGGAGCTCGCGAAGATGGAAAACATATTACTGCACGGGAGCGCCAGCGCGCCGCGAAAGTTGCGGCGCCGCGTGGCGCGCGCACGATAATGTCATGATCGGAAGGTCAATGTCAGGCATGCAACAGTCCGCGTCTACAGCGAATCCCGTGTGGAGCAGTAGTCTAACCGGGTGGTCCGAAATCCAGATTTTTGGCCTCGGAACGGCAAGCCTCGCTGAAATTGCGAAGTGGGTCGATCAACCCACTATGGGCCATCTGCTGCAGTTCTGGAAAAGTCTTGTTCGGCTCCAGATATGCATTGATAATACTTTTAACGATCTGGTCTGCGCTTTCGACAACCGTTGCGGAGGAAAGAACACGCATTCTGCTTACCTCCGCGTAAAGCCCCATCAAGCCGGAAACGTCTGGTTTGTCGTTCTGGAGCGCGTGGATATACAATTTCGAAGCTTGCTCTATGAATTCTTTGTACAGCTCTTGTCGCCGCAGTTGATAGTGCGCGAGCCGCTGCTCTCTCGCCTGTGCGCGCTGAATCAACCACGTCGCCACGACGGATGTGAGGCCGCCTATCACGGCTCCCGCCAGCGCCGCGAATGCTGTAATAACGGATGTATCCATGCGCAACACCTGACCATCAGCGAATGGCTTGACCATCGTCCGGGAGCTTATACCCGCACGCGTGTCGCAGCATGTGAGAATGCACCGGCCCGAAACCGCTGCAACTTGTAAGATTATAGGGCCGTTGCCAGGCTCTGGCTTCGGGTAGTGGCAAGGAGCTTTGAGAGATGGCAAAAGACAAGCAACGGAAGCACGACGTCGCTGGGGCGAAGGCCGCATCCAGCAAGATGAGGCGCAAGGAATTCGAGAAGGAGCTCGCGAAGCTCCAAGTCGAGCTTACCCGTTTGCAGACTTGGGTCCAAGCCACGGGGGCACGCATCATCGTGGTCTTCGAGGGCCGGGACACAGCAGGCAAGGGCGGCGTGATCAGCCGGATCACCGCCCGCACGAGCCCGCGCGTCTACCGGCACGTGGCATTACCCGCGCCCTCCGACCGCGAGAAGACGCAGGTCTACCCTCAGCGCTACATCGCACATTTCCCGGCGGCGGGCGAGATCATCCTCTTCGACCGCTTTTGGTACAACCGAATGGCCCAATCGGTCTCCTGTCCGGCCTGTTCTGCCGAACAACACGATCCTCCGCGATCGCAATGTGTCGCTCGCCTGGGCAAGGTAGTCCTGCTTCCGGGTGCCGTGCATAGGATAGCACACACTTCGACGTCACCCGCTGCGAAAGATCAGATTGGGCGAACAAAATTGGCAGCAATCTCCTGCATGCGTTCGATATCGCCCTCGGCAAAACGATAGTCGATCGTGATATTTCACCCCTCGATGAGGCCATTCTCGATCAAGCCGGCCTTGAACTGCTCCATCAGATGCGACCACGTGTTGCTGACGACCGAGAAAATCCGCGCGCTCGTCGATAATATAAGAGGCAAGAAAGATCGCGACATCGAAGGCGAAGTTGTGAAAAAGGACGACGATGATGGCTGATCGCTTTTTGCATGAAGTTCAGCGCATGCACCGGTTGCGCCAGGACATCAACGAGATGACACCGGAGGAAGCCAATGAGCTGATACGAGGACTGGGCGATGACGCGGCCGAGGACTGGGTCTTTGCCGCGCGCGATGCACAACTGCCGCCGCCCGACCTGTCATGGTGCTGGCTGTTTCTCGGCGGCCGCGGCGCCGGCAAATCGCACTCAATGTCGGCGGCGGTGCATACCGCGGTGCGCGCTGGCCTAAAGCGCATTCACTTCATCGCCCCAACCACGACCGACTTTCACGATGTTAACGTCGAAGGCAAGAGCGGCATATTCGCGACCTGCGGCCGTGATCCACGACCGCGTTGGGTGTCGTCGCGGCGACGGCTGGAATGGCCGAACGGCGCAATGTGTGTGTTCTTTTCTGGCGAAGAACCGGAATCGTTGCGCGGTCCACAGTGTGAGCTTTGCATCATCGACGAAATTGCGCGCATGCGTTATCAGCAAAGCATATTTGATACCATGATGCTCGGCTTGCGGCTCGGCGATCGCCCGCGCGTTCTCATCGCCACCACGCCA
>DATEME010000498.1:0-2051 GCA_035275865.1 Candidatus Acidiferrales bacterium
GCCCTTTGCGAATTGGTAGGCCTGCCGCAATTGGCTGACGATTCGAATTACGATTCAGTCCGAAAAAGAGCGGAGCGAGCCGGCGAGATCGTTCCGAAAATTCGCGCAGCGCTCGTCGCGCACACCGCACTCGAATGGGAGCAAATCTTCGGAGAAGAAGTGCCAAACTGCGCCGTCCGCCGAATCGAAGATATGTTTGACCACCCACAGGTCTTGTCGCAGAGCCTCGTCAAAACGTTCGAGCATCCAACCGTCGGCCAATATCGCGCGTTGGCAAATCCAATCAAATTCAGCGCCAGCGAAACAGCCGAACCCTTCGCCGCCCCAACATTAGGCCAGCATACAGATGAAACCTTGACAAGTTTCGGCTTCTCGACAGAGGAGATCGAAAATTTCCGTAAAACCGGGGCGATTGTCTAGAGGGACGAGCGAAGCTCGCTGGAAAATTCGCCCTTGATTGAAGCGTCGAGACTGCACCAGCGCCGTAGGCGCGGCAGAATCCTAGCCCAGTCCGTGAGGACTGGGGGCAATCGAAAAACGCCAGAGCGCCGTAGGCGCGGCACAAGCCTCCCGCGAGAACATCTAATCGAACGCAAATTTCGGATCAAACTCGATTTGATGCTTTTTCAAGAATCCAACGTATTCCGCTTCGAAATCTATCTTTCGATGGTGGATTCTTTGATTTTGAATATACCGCGTTACGGCAGGAATCACAGCTTGGCTGACGCTGAAAGCCCCATATCCCTCCTGCCACGCAAATCTTCGTCCTCGTTCGTTCGCCCATCGGGACGTGTTCGATTTGATCGTGGACACCGCTTTCGCAACCGCCAATGCAGCGGGAATCTGGAGAAGCAAGTGCATATGGTTATCGATGCCGCCGATCGCAAAGACCGTTATCCCGATTTTTTGGCATACGCCAGCGGCGTAAGCCCACATCTCCGGCTGAAACTCTATCGGAATTGCGGCGCGACGATTCTTTGTGCTGAACACAACGTGCAGCGTGTTTCGCGCGTACGTATGAGGCATGTGCCGCACCTACGGTGCTCGCGCTTATATATCACAGTTCCCAGTCCTCACGGACTGGGCTAACTTATGCCGTGCCTACGGCACTCTTGCGTGGCTCCGCCCCATCTGCACGAAAACGTTTGGTGACCTTGGAAAATGACGCTATTTCATTCATATCTGACGAAGCTTCAGTACTTAAATGCCGCGGCGCAATCCGGGCGATCTGCGGCCCGCGTGAGCACCGTGGGTGCGGCGTATCTTAGCCCAGTCCGTAAGGACTGGGGGCAATCGAGAAATTTTCAAAGCGCTGTAGGCGCGACACAAACCTCACCGTATAGATGGACATGTTCTCAATTCGGCGTGGGCTCCTCGATGTGATCGATCACGAGGGTGCTGACCTCGCCTGTCTTGGATACCAGTTTCAGGCCGAGCTGATCTTTCAATGCTTCAAGGAACGTCGGCCCAGGCTCGCCCGATTTCGTATCCGGCGCCGTCGTGGTTTCGGGCGCGGACTCGATGCTGAAGTCGTAATTTCCTGCGAGGCCAGTCTCGTCCACCACAGGACGGTCCAAAGCCGGCATCCCGGGAAACGGCATTGCCCAAGCGATCATTTGCAAAGTCACGTTGCGCGCGCTCGTCTTTATGTGGCCGGTGTCGACCAGACTCAGAAACACATCACACGCCGTAGGCGATCCATCGGGCGATCGCGCGGAAGCAGAGAGCGTGAACGTGCCGCACGGCGCCGAATCGCCCGATCGCAAATGCAGTTGCGGCCCTGCTTCTCCCGGCTTTTCCAAAACGAGCGCAAACACCGGCCCTTCGTGCGTCTCCGTATGCGCCGCGAATTTGAACCGCTCGGCAAGCAGCGAGCGCATCATCAGCCGCATTTGATCCTTCGTCGCATTCGTGTCCGCTCTGGCCTGGATGTCGAACCGCTCTTCCTTGGCCCACTTAGGCAACTGCCCATCCAGCGCGTATCTTTGATATGTCGTTAGTCCGTACGCGAAACCGATGTAAATCGAGACGGGCATGTCGACCGCGGAAAG
>DATEME010000499.1:0-7877 GCA_035275865.1 Candidatus Acidiferrales bacterium
CTTCAGGTCCCGCAACCGGTATTCCCGGCCCCGTGAATTCGTTCAGCACGGCGAGCATCGGTTGCTCAGACACCGGGCGGGGCCGCAGTGTGGGCACAACCGCGGATGTCTTTTGTTTCGACGTACATCCGGAAAACCAAATTGTGCTGAGTAGGAATACCGTGACGAATGCAGCGCAGGCTCTCGCAAAGTTCATAAGCCCTTCGCATCCTACAAGGGTTTCGTGACCCAAAGCAGTGGCTGTCGAATGGGATAATTGCGAATAATCTCCGGCACCGTAGGATCGGGATTCAATCGCCTCCACACCGGGAAATATTCGGGGCGGTCGAGCGCGATGCCGGCAAAGAGCAGGCTTGGCTGGCGAACGGGCCAATCGTTCCAATACTCCACGTCGTGCTTGTAGGGCCATTTGCTCTTATCCGCAATGAACGGAAACATGAAGGCCACCGCCTTCGCAAAGCTGCGGCCCTCGGGCGAGGCGAACGCAAAAAGATTGTCGTCCGGCGTGGAGAGAATCTGGCAAACGGTCGCCATCACGTCCAGATTGAAAATGCAGTACCCGTAAGGCTTCGTGCGCCGCAGTTCTTGCGGGAAGCTGCCGTCCTCAGCGATCTGATCTGGAACAATCACTTCTTTCAGGCGCTTGCGGCAAAATTCCGTAACCTCGCCATTGCCTGCGTATGCCGCAAACTCCGCCGCTTGCGCCACCCACGCCGTGGTGTGATTGTTCTTCGCATCACGCTCCGCCTGCCCGTTTTTCGATGTGGTCATCCATTCCAGATAATCGGCGAACCATTTCTTAAGCCCAGCCGATTCGGCGGCGGAGAACCCCTGCGCCCGCTCGACAAACGGGATCGCCCGGGCGACCTCCACGAGATGCAACGTGTCGATGATGCCGGTTCCTCGCCCCGTGGTGATCCCGTGAATCGCCTGCGCATATTGCAGGTTCGGATTCATCAAGGTCGCAGGATCGAGGAACCATGCGCGCAGATGTTTTGCGGCGTGCTCGGCGTATTCATTTTTCTTCGTAAGCTGCCACGCCGCCGCAAGTGCGGGAACCTGCACGCTCAGCCGTATCATCGCCAGCCGGTGCGCGTTGAAGTTGTCCGGATTGGACATGCCATCGCGCTGGATGTAGGGCCCGTTCGGATCCTTGGGATTCGGCCACCAGTAGTCGCCCTCGGAAAAGTAATCGTGTTTCCCGCCGGCGCTCCGCGGACTCGAAGCCGCAGTGATCGTGATCGGCTGCTCTTTCAGGTACCGGTCCGCCGCACTCAGGATTCGGTGTCGATCAATTGCCGCTACGTCGGGCGATTTTGCGCGCAATTCGGCGCCAAAAGCGCCGCTATAAGTGAACAAACCCGCCGCAAACGCGCCTGTGAGCGCACAAAAATGCCTTCGTGAGATCACATCTGCCATATCAAACTCCTGCCTATTTTCTAATCGACAGTCTGCCGATTAGAAATGCGCCTAAGTCTCGCGCCCTCAACAAAAATGCCGTCTCTAATCGACAAAAAAAGGGGGGCAGGCCTACATGCCCACCCCAAGCCTCGGCCGCTCCTTCCTGACGAAAATATTGTCCTGGTGCGGAACGTCGTCGCATTCAATGGCAATCGTCGTCACCGGACGATCCGGCGCCTTCATCGGCAGCCCGGTGAACCGCACTCGGAACTTATCCTGGGTGAAATTCACTTTATCCCCCGTCGCCAGCATCCGCGCCGACTTCACGCCCACCATAAGCCCTGCAATTGCAACGTAATCGCCCGGCCAGAAATGCACATGCATATAAAGCGTGTTGCCCTTGCGCGTGAAGCTCGCATAATTCGACCGGCTCGGCTGGCAGGGGTCCGATTCGTAAATCGATTCGCTATTGCGCTGCAGCCAGCCGCCGACCTCGGTCAAAATATCGATCGAAGGCTGCGGAATCGACCCGTCCGGCTTCGGCCCGATATTCAAAAGATAGTTCCCGGTATCCCTCGCGCACTGAATCAGGTTCTGCACCACACGCCGCGGACTTTTCCAATCGTCATCCGCCCGCTGATAACCCCAGCTATCGTTGAGCGTCATGCACGATTCCCACGCGCGCCCATTCTTGTCCGCCGTGATCTGCTGCTCGGGCGTTTGAAAATCGCCGTGCAAACCGTTTCTGTTGTTCACGATGATGTCCGGCTGCAGCTGAAACACCATTTTGTTCATCTCTTCCGATCGCCACTGCTCGGCGTTCAGTGGCCAATCGACGTCATACCAGAGCACATCGATCTTCCCGTAATTCGTCATCAGCTCGCGAATCAGCCCATGCGTATAATCGACGAACCGTTGCCGCGCCGCGTCGTCAGTCGCGCAGTTCGCGCCATCCGGATGATGCCAATCCATCAGCGAATAATAGAATCCGACGTGCATACCCTCCGCCCGCGCCGCCTCCACATATTCCTTCACCAAATCGCGGCCCGGTCCTTGCTGCGGCGCGCAATAGTTCGTGTATTTCGACGCGTCAAAGTTGCAGAAGCCCTCGTGGTGCTTCGTCGTCATCACCATGTACTTCTGACCCGCAGCCTTCGCGAGCTTCGCCCACGCGCGCGCCGCGTTCGGAATCGGCTTGAAGATTTTCGCGTGTTGCTGATAATCGGCGACAGGCCAACCTTCGTTTTCCATCACCCATTCGTGGCGCTCGATCGTGCTGTAGAGCCCCCAGTGGATGAACATGCCGAACCGCGCTTTGTGCCACCATTCCATTCGTCGAGTGCGGTCGGCGATCACTTCGGGCGACTCCTCCGCCCCCGCAGCCGTCGTCTGCGTCTGCGGCGCAGCCTTGGCCGCACCGGCTACAAGCGACGGCGCCACGGCCAACGATGCGAGCGAACCAGCCGTCGTGGTAATCCAGCCCCTGCGTGTCATGCGATTGCGATCCTGCTCCATGATTTCAACCTCCTTTTGCGTCCTAAAATTTGTTAGACGATCTTTGTTATTTTTCCAGCGTGAAGATCTTTTCCATCAGCATCCACTTCTCGCCCGGTTTGGCTTGCGGCAGCGGCTGCTGGAATTTCCACATCAGCGTTTCCCATTCCTGCACCTTCGGATTACTTCGGTCGGCGGCGGCCTTCGCATCGAAGGAGAAACGATCATTCACTTCCATGATCATGAAGAGCCGATTGCCGAAGAGATAGATCTCCATGTTCTCGATGCCCGCATCTTTGATGCTCTGCGTGATTTCGGGCCATATCTGCTCGTGATAACGCTTGTACGTTGTGATCAGATTCGGATCGTCTTTCAAATCGAGCGTGAGGCAATATCGTTTGCTCATCAGACCACCCTCGCGGCCCCTGCTGCCGCCGGCAGCGTCGGCTTATATCCTTTTGTCGCGAAATACAGGACGTACACGTAGCAGACGAGCGGCACCGCGAATGCCCACTGAATATTGCTGATATCCGAGATGTAGCCCATCAGCACCGGAAAGAGCGCGCCGCCGATAATCGCCATCACAAGAAACGACGACGCGAGCTTCGTGTACGGCCCAAGATTCTTCAGGCTGAGCGCAAAAATCGTCGGGAACATAATCGAATGGAAAAATCCGATGAATACCACGGCCCAGATCGGCACGACACCCGCCGTGAAAATAGCCATCAGCGCGCAAATCACCGATGCGCCAGCGAACGTGCTGAGCAGCCGTGGCGGCGCAATCTTTTTCATCATTGCCGAACCCGCGAAGCGCCCAATCATAAAGCCCAGCAAATGCCACCAGAGATAATCCGCCGCAGTCACGTCAGACGTTCCGGGCAGCGTATGTTCCGCGAATCGAATGATGAAGCTCGTGACACCCACTTGCGCGCCCACATAGAAGAACTGCGCGAGCACGCCCCTCACAAGATGCTTGTGTGCCAGCAGTCCCGATAATTCCCCCTTCGGGCTTTCAATTTCGCGCTCCTCTTCCTCGATTTTCGGCTGCACCTCGGGCAGCCTGGCGAAAAAAATCAAAAGAAACACAAACAGGAACACACCGGTGATCACGAGATAAGGCATTTTCACGCGCGCTGCGAGCGAGGCGGAATATGCCTGAAGCTGTGCGGGGCTCATCTGGGAAAGCTGCTCTGCCGAATACCCGACGCTCGTGAGAATGAAGACTTTTCCGATATATGGCGTAACGAACGCGCCGACAGCATTGAATGACTGCGCGAGGTTCAGCCGACGCTCCGAGCTTTCGGGCGGGCCGAGAATCGTCACGTATGGATTTGCGCCCGTTTCCAGAAAGCCCTGGCCGAATGCCATTACGAATAGTGCGATCAAGAAAAATATATAGAGGCCTGTGGACGCCGCGGGGATAAACAAAAACGCACCGAAAGCGCAAACAAAGAGGCCAAAGAGCAGCCCCTTTTTATATCCGATGCGTTCCATCAACTTGCCCGCGGGAAGAGCGGCAAGAAAATATCCGCCGAAGAAGGCGAATTGCACGAGCGAAGAAGCACGGTCGCTCAGTTGGAATGTTTTTTTGAATTGCGGGATAAGAATATCGTTGAGATTTACACCGAGCGCCCAGAGGAAGAACAAGCTCGTGATAAGAATCAGCGGCAGGACGTATCGCCGGTCTGTCAAAGGCGCCGATTGCTTCGTCATCTCACTCCCTTTAATTAATTTCGTAGGGCCGCCGCTTGCTGCGCTCGTCGCACGTCGCGGCCCGTTCACTTATTCCAGCGCTCGATCCAAATGCACGTACCCGCCGTCCACATACACATGCTGCCCGGTAATGTGGCTCGCACGCCCGGAAAGTAAGAAGACCACCATGTCCGCGATCTCCTTCGGCTCGGTCATCCGTTTGCCCAGCGGAATTCGCGCTACAATCGACTTCAATTTTTCATCCGGATTCGGAAATGTGCTGACCCACTGCTTGTAAAGAGGCGTCATTACTTCCGACGGCACCACCGCATTCACGCGAATCCCATATCGCAGCAGCTCCGCTGCCCACTCGCGCGTCAATGCAAGAATCGCTCCCTTCGCCGATGCGTAACCCGACGTATTTCCCTGCCCCGTGACAGCCGTCTTCGAACTGATGTTGACGACCGCTCCGCGGGCCGTCTTCAAATATGGCAGCGCGTAATGCGCCATGTTGTAGTAGTGCAGCAAATTGCGTTGTAGCGACGCGAGATATTTCTCCGGATCGCCGTTCTCCAGCCCGACTCCGTCATTGATGCCTGCATTGTTCACGAGCGCGTCGATACACCCGAATTTTGCCGCCGTTTGCTCCACGGCTTTCCGGCAATTGTCGGGCGACGACAACTCAGCCGCGATCGCGTGACTCTTCGCGCCCGTTTTGCCAAGCTCAGCCTGTAATTCCCCGCAAGCGCCCTCATCGCGATCCACAATCGCGGGAATCGCGCCTTCCGCGCTGCACGCGCGCGCAATCGCCGCTCCAATGCCCTTCGCGCCGCCCGTGATAAGAACGACCTTGTGCCCGAGATCGAGGTCCATTACGCGTTCACCCACAGCCCATAGAAGTGAACGGCATTCGCGCCAAAAATCTTCGCGCGGTCGGACTCCGGAAAATCCGCCAGGTAGTCGACTATGAGCTGCTTCACGCGGCTGTAAGTTCCAGCCAGAAGGCACACTGGCCAATCGGACCCAAAAATCAGCCGGTCCACGCCAAACGCCCCAAATACCACGTCGAGGTATGGTCGAAACTCTTCTGCGCGCCACGTCCGCCAGTCCGCCTCAGTGACGATTCCCGAAACTTTGCAGTAGACGTTCGGACTTTGCGCGATGGTCCGCATCTGGCCGGCCCATTCGGAAATGCGGGCGCCTTTGATTTCCGGTTTTGCCAAATGGTCGATGATGAAGGGCTGCTTTGGAAATTTCTGCACCAGCTCGATAGCCGCGGGTAATTGCCTCGGATAAATCAAAATGTCGTAAGTGAATCCGAAGTCCGCCAGCATGCCGATTCCACGCTGGAAATCTTCGCGTAGCATGAACCGGTCGTCGGGCTCGGCCTGCACCACATGGCGAAAGCCGCAGAGTTTCTCGAAAGGAGCGAAATGCTCCAAGCGGTCGGCAAGGGACGGAGACCGCAAATCCACCCAGCCGACGACGCCCAGAATGGCGCTATTCTGCTCGGCTAACTCGAGCAGAAATTGCATCTCTCGCTCGGACTGATCGGCTTGCACCGCGATCGTGCCGTCGATCCCGTTTGCGGAAAGCTCCGGCAGCAGATCGCTCGGCAGGAAATCCCGCTTCAGCACGGACATCTCGTCGGTAATCCAGCCGTCGCGTTGCGCGTCGTATTGCCAGAAGTGCTGATGGGCGTCGATTTTCATATTCTCGAAGTTGTCATCTAGGGCTCTTGGATTCGCCAATCAGAGGGAAACTCCGCGTTTCCATGGAATGAAGTCGCGCTGGCCCAGAATTTCCGCTTTCGTGTGCGTCCGCCCGCTCGCCACACCCACGACGAAGTCCAGAATCGTCTCGCCCATCTGCTCGATTGTCTTCTCGCCGGAAACCACTGCGCCCGCGTCGATATCGATAATGTCGCCCATGCGCAGCGCCAAATCGGAATTCGTCGAGATCTTCACCACGGGCGCAATCGGATTTCCGGTCGGCGTGCCGAGTCCGGTCGTAAACAAGACGACGCTTGCGCCCGCGCCCACTTGCGCCGTCACACACTCCACGTCATTGCCCGGCGTGCACTGCAAGTTGAGCCCGGGCGCCGAAGAATATTCCGGGTAATCGAGCACTGCCATTACAGGCGATGTCCCGCCCTTCTTTTCCGCGCCGGCCGATTTCATCGCATCGGTGATCAAACCGTCGCGAATATTTCCCGGCGAAGGATTCATATCGAATCCCGACCCGACGGCTTTCGCGCGCGCCGCATAATCCCGCATCAACTGCATGAACCGGTCGCTCACTTCCTTGCGCGTGCTGCGATTGATCAGGTCTTGTTCGACGCCACAAAGCTCCGGAAACTCCGAAAGAATCCCGCGGCCGCCGAGCGCCGCAAGCAGATCGGCCGTGTGCCCGATCGATGGATTCGCGGAAATGCCCGAAAATCCGTCCGAGCCGCCGCATTTCAGGCCCAGAACAAGTTTCGAAAGCGGCGCGGGCGCTCGTTCATCTTTGTTCGCCTCTACGAGGCCGAGAAAAGTCTTGCGGATCGCCTCGGAAAGCATCGCGAATTCAGAAGCGCTCTGCTGCTGCTCAAAAATTATCAGCGGTTTATTGAAATTCGGATCGCGCTGCCGGATTTGTTCGCGAAGAATCGCTGTCTGCGAGTGCTGGCACCCAAGGCTGAAAACCGTTGCACCCGCAACGTTGGGGTGATGAATGTAGCCTGCCAAAAGACCGCAAAGATTGTTTGCGTCCTCGCGTGTGCCGCCGCAGCCTGCCTCGTGAATCAAAAATTGGATTCCGTCGATATTCTTGAAAAGCGGCGAGCGCGGCATCGTCCGCTTCTGCTGCTCCAAAACCGCAGCGCGTTCCTGAGCTTGATCGATTTTGCCGTCACGATAGAGCTGCGCGAGCTGCGCCACCTGCTGCCGGTAAGCCGGAGGCTGTGCAAAGCCCAGTTCCTCCTCAAAAGCCTGCTTCATCATTAGGATGTTGCGGTTTTCACAAAAGACGAGCGGAATCACAAGCCACTGATTGCGCGTGCCGACTTGCCCGTCTGCGCGTTGATAACCGAGAAAAGTCGTGTCGCGCCAACGCGAGACATCCGGCGCCTGCCAGTGAAACTCGCCGGTCTTTTCACGGAACGGCGTCGCTTCATGCCGCAAATTACGCACGGTGATCGTTTCACCGCGACGGATCGGCGCCACGGCTTTGCCGACCATCACGCCGTACATGATCACAGGTTCGCCCGCCGCCAGATCGCACATCGCAAACTTGTACTTCGCCGGCAC
>DATEME010000500.1:0-10661 GCA_035275865.1 Candidatus Acidiferrales bacterium
AGGGAATCATATTTTGCGCGATCGGCTTCATTGAGCGGCGCGTATCGGAGCCATGCGGATTCGCCGGTTTCGGCGCGGGCTATGAACGGGAAGAGAGAAATGAGTATTGACGCGGCAAGAAGTGCTGATCGTGTCCGGCGAACCATGCGATCGTTTGACCGCGGTGCAATTTAGCACAGAAGAAGCTTTCGTGCACGTTAACGCCAACTTGCAGCAATGAGAGAAGAGTGCGAAGGCGCCAGCCTGAAGGCCGCCGGCACGAATGCCAAAACTGCGGCAGGCGTTTGCAGCGGGGCGACTCTACCCGTGCCGCGCTGAAGGCCGGCGGCGCTACGTTTAAATCTTGAGAGCAGAGCCAAGATTGACCATGCTACTCCGGCTTAGTGGCCATCGGCGAGGAAGCGTTCGGCTTCGATAGCGGCCATGCAGCCGGAGCCAGCGGCGGTGACGGCCTGGCGATAATGATGATCCTGCACGTCGCCTGCAGCGAACACGCCCACGACGGAAGTCTTCGGACCTTCGTGCGTGATGATGTAGCCGTTCTCGTCCATGTCGAGCTGACCCTTGAACACTTTTGAGTTCGGGTCGTGACCGATGGCGACGAAAACGCCCTCGACCATTAGGCTCTTCATTTCACCGGTCTCAACATTGCGCAAATGAACTTCTTCGACAGCCTTCTTATCGGGATGGCTGATCGAGTCGACCACGTAGGGCGTGACAAACTCGATTTTTGCATTGGCGCGGGCGCGGTCGAGCATGATACGCGAGGCGCGGAATTCGCTACGGCGATGAACAATGGAAACTTTTCGGGCGAAGCGCGTGAGAAACGTGGCTTCTTCCATGGCCGTGTCGCCGCCGCCTACGACGATAATGTCGCGATTGCGGAAAAAGGCGCCGTCGCATGTGGCGCAAGTGGACACGCCGTAACCGAGGAGAAGTTTTTCCGATTCAATGCCGAGCATGCGGGCGGAAGCGCCTGCGGCAACAATTAATGTCTCGGCCTCGTAGGTTTCCTTGCCCGCCGTAATCTTGAACGGGCGTTTGCTCAAATCGACGGCGCTGACGGCGCCGGAGCGGAATTCGGCGCCGAAACGTTCGGCCTGTTTGCGAGTGCGATCGATTAACTCCGGGCCGAGGATGCCTTCAGGAAAGCCGGGGAAATTTTCGACCTCGGTGGTGAGCGCGAGCTGGCCGCCGGGTTCGTAGCCATCGAGCACAAGTGGCTTCAAATCAGCACGTGCCGTGTAGATGGCGGCTGTAAGGCCCGCACACCCGCTTCCAATGATTACCACCTTGTGCATTGATATATCCTCGCCGAGTTTGATGACACAGACTCCGCTGACGATGCAGCGGCGTGAACGCGACATTGTAGCACCAGAGTCCAATCCGCCGACGCCAATCGCAATGTTTGCGAGCAGCGGCCTGCTGCGCGATAATCAGCGGCCTATGGCGGCGCGTCCGAACGTCCTTTTTCTGATCAGCGAATTCATTGTGATGCTGCTCGGCGGGTTCTTGATCCTACTTTCTGTGTCGCGCACGGTCGCGGTTCCGTCGAAGCTGGTGATGATCATTCTCGGCGCGATCGTTGTGTATTGGGCTTTGCGTGCGTGGATGCGAAAGGAGCCTGCGGCGGAGCGGCTTCAGACTCACGTGCGCGCGGGCTCGCTGGCTATTTTGGGCCTGATCATGGTTACGATCGCGCTGGTGCCGCTGAGTTTCGCGAATCTGCTCGTGACCCTTGCAGGTTGCGTTTTGGTGGTGCGCGGACTGATCGCGGCGCTACTCGCATTTCGGCGCACTTGAATCGGTTCCAATGGCTTTTCGCGGGATTTGTTGAGTGAAATTTCAAGTCGAGTCAATCAACCAACTTGACGAGGAGGTCGTCGAATGCTGAAGGAATTCAAGGCGTTTGCAATGAAGGGGAACGTGGTTGATATGGCGGTCGGCATTATCATCGGCGCCGCGTTTGGACGGATTGTGACGTCACTTGTGAACGATATCGTGATGCCGCCGTTTGGGCTGATTCTCGGGCACGTGGATTTCTCGAGCCTCTTTCTGAATATATCCGGGACCCACTACCCGACGCTGGCTGCGGCGAAAGCCGCCAACGCGGCCACGATCAACTATGGAATGTTCGTCAACGATGTGATCGATTTTCTGATCGTGGCATTTGTCATTTTCCTGCTCGTCCGGCAGGTCAACCGGTGGAGCGGGCCCGCTCCGGCTCCGGCGACTACGAAAGATTGCCCGTTTTGCGGGACTTCGATTCCAATCAAGGCGACGCGGTGCCCTAACTGCACATCGCAATTGGCAACAGCATAAATTGCCGGCGGCGCCGGGCGGTTAGCTGTTCGCGCGTTTCGTTTGAATTTCGTGCAGGTGATCGCGGAGACGCTTGAGGACGTCGTCGGTACCGTCCTTGTTGACCTCGCGTTCGACTTCGTTGAGCGCGAAATGGATGATGTCGTGGTGATGCAGTTCCTCGCCCGGCAGCCTGTCCGCGAATTCGAGCCAGACGCGATGCAGGAGGTCGATCTCTTTGGGCGTGAGGCGGGGCGCGTGCGGGCCCAGGTAGTAGATATGTTCGCCGCCGGCGGGCGTGACAATTTCCAGTGTGACGCGCGGGCGCGGATCCGGCATGCGCTCCCATGCAAGACCGATGTTGCGGGCCTGGTCGTCCACAGAAGTTGAGGACGAATTGCCGGTGACGATGGTGCTCGATTGCAGGTTGGCGGCGGTGCGGAGAATGGCCTCCCATAAATCGTTACCGGCCGCGACGGCCAGCCGCACGGGCTTTCCTTCCTTTTCCGCCGCCGAGAGAACCTTTGTGAAGAGCAACTGTTCAATCGAGCTGAAAAGTTGACTCGGTTCGAGGTCGTATTCTCCTAAGGCGCCGCGGCGCAGCATCCTGACGTGAAGCACGACGATTTGGGCCTGGCGCCTTCCGGCGCGTTGCAGCGCCATGTCAAGCGGGTAGAGCGCGTAATACGTGCTGACGGGAACGAGAACGTTGCCGGGCTCTATGTCGACATTGTTGAGAGTCAGGTCTGCTGAGGGAGCGAGGTTGAACTTGTCGAGTTCGACATGGGCTTCGCCGCGGCTGCGCTGCACGCGGTGCTCGGAGATCGTGAAACCGAGAAAGAGCAGCGCAGAAAAGATGACGCCGGAAACGGTCGCCTCGGGTTTCGTGAACAGGTTGACCACGGCCGTGGAGAGAAGGACGAGCGTGATCAGGGCAACGCCGACGGGAATCTCTTTCCCCGCGATCCGGAAATTCAGAGGGACTTTGAACTCGCGCTCCTGTGGCTGCGTATAGCGCAGGACGAGCACCGAAACGCCGTTGAGGACGAAGCTCCAGATCACGCCAAACGCGTAGAGGTTCGCCAGCAGCGTGACGTCGCCGCGGCTAAAGATGATCATCAGGAGTTGGAGGCCGACGACCATATTGATGATGCGATAGGAAGTGCCGAATCGGGGATGCGGCTGGCGAAACCAGTCCGAGAGGACGCCGTCTTCGGAGACGCGATTGAGCACGCCGTTTGAGCCGACGATGGCGGTGTTCACGGCGCCAGAGAGAATCATCGTGCCGACGACTACGACGAAGACGTGGAAGATGAGACGGGCCACGAAAGGCCCGGTGAGGTTCATGGCCAGGCCGCCGATGAGGTTTTCGAAATAGAGGTGGCGTGTCTGGTCGGGGATGATCATCACGGCGAAAAAAGAAACCAGCGACGTGAAGACCATGCTGTAAATGAAGATGATGAAGACGGCTTTCTTCAGGTTTGGCAGCTTGGGGTGTTCGATTTCGCGGTAGACCTGGGCAAGAGATTCGGCGCCGCTCATGGCGAGCACCGAATGTCCAAGCCCGACGAAGACAGCAATTAGCGTGATCTGGCGCGCCCACGGGAAGCCCCAGAGCCATCCCATCGAGTGCTTATCGAGGACTATGTTGCTGCGGGTGGGAAGGGGCGGCATGTGCGCGCCGTGGGCTACGATGGTGTAGGTACACCAGGCGATGAGGGCGATCACCATGACCGTGGTGAACTGCATGATCCAAAGCGCCTTTTCGCTCGATTCGGTGATGCCTTTCGTGTTCTCCCACCAAAAATAGATGGTGACAGCGATCGCGAATGCCTCAGCGACCGCGCCGGGGTTCAGAGTTGCGTGGATGTGTGCGTAGGGAAGGAGCTCGTTAATGAGGCCGCCGAGGTATTGTCCGGCGGAAACGCCGCTGATGGGACCGGTGAGGATGTAGTCGAACATCAGCGCCGAAACGGAGAACTTCGCCAGCGCTCCGCCCATCGCTTCTTTTACGACGCGATAGACGCCGCCACGCACGAACATGCTGCAGCTCTCGACATATAGCTGGAAGACGGCGTAGGAAAGCAACATCGTGCCGAAGATGAACCATGGGGCCGTCTTGCCGATGAACTGCTCGGCTTCGCCGCCTGCATAGTAAGCCGAGGAGGCAATGTCGTTGAGGACGACCGCCGCAGCTCTCCAGTAGGAGATGAACGCCAGCATGGCAGTCGTCGCGACCAACACTTTGGCGACGGGTCGGGACGTAGTTTGCTTTTGTGTGGGCCCGGCGGGCGTTGAAGTCATACCGAAGTATAAGGGCAAAAGTCCGAAGAATAATATACGCGGATGCGAGAAGGGGAAAGGGGGTATCGCTGATGGGGCGCATAAGATTCCTGAATGGATCAGCCGGTTAGTGGGAGAGCCGACGTTGAAAAGACGAGCGTTAGAGCGGGCTGTATCGTCGCGGCCATTTTGCCTCGGGCTCTATGCCCCTAAATCGCTGGAGTTTGGTGCCGGGGCGGAGTATCTTTGGGCGCGACATTGACAAGGCATTTTTGTCTTCGAGGTCGCTTTGAGCGAGGGAGGTCTGCCAGTCATGAACGTGAACCGCCGCAATTTTGCCAAGACTCTTGCAGGAGCTGCCGCCGGGGCTATGCTCGCGCCGAATGCAGACGTATTCGCCGCACAAGGCGCAGCGGCGTCAAGTTCGGTACCATTTCAGTTTTCGATCATGCTTTGGACGGTTTACCGGGACCTTCCATTCGACCAGCGTCTCGAGAAGATGAGTCAGGCGGGATATAAGAACGTCGAGTTGACTGGCGAATTTTCCAAGTGGACGGACGACGATTTCACGCATTTCAACGCGAAGAAGCATGAATTGGGAATGAAGTTTGATGCGACGTCGGGCGTGCGCGTGGGCGTTGCGGATCCTTCGGCCGGCGACAAGCTGATTGAGGAGATGAAGCCATTTCTTGACACAATGCACAAGCTGGAGTGTCCGCGGCTGATTTTGCTTTCCGGAAATAAAATCACGGGGTTGGCTCCCGATGCGCAACACAATGCATGCGTCGACAATCTGAGCCGAGCCATAGAACTTGCGTCGAAGGCTAACGTGGACATCGTGCTCGAAAATATCGATCCGGAGGAAAATCCTCGGTATTACCTAACGTCCGTTGCGGAGGGGTTTGAGATCATCCGCAAGGTGAACAATCCCAACGTGAAATTCCTTTACGATTTCTACCACGAGCAGATCGCAGAAGGGAACTTGATCGAAAAGCTCCAGAAGAATATCGACATTGTGGGAATCGTGCACATAGCGGACGTTCCCGGCCGGCATGAGCCGGGCACAGGCGAGATCAACTACGACAACATCTATCGCAAGCTGGCGGAGTTGAAATTTGCCGGCACCGTTGCGATGGAGTTCCGGCCCACGGGCGATCCTGTGGCGGCATTGACGACCGCCCGGGAAGCAGCGATACAGGCAGTCACCACGAAGCAATCGTAACTCCGTACAGCGTTATCTACTGAGTGTTCGAACGCAGGGCGCGCGCCGCGGCACGTATGTACTTGGTCTGAAAATAGGGCTACGAAGACGTGGACCGCAGAGAGCAGCGCAGGAACCGACCACGACGGATGCATTGCGAGCTATCTCATTGAACGCAGACCAAGGAGAAGACAGGACTCTCCGGGGCTGAGCACGAAGTGCTCGATAGTCGGTTGGGCTTGCCGCAACAACCGTTCGACAACAGCACTGGAGCAATTAGCGGCTAAAATCCAAATTACCTTGGGTGGGGCACCGAGGAGAACGCTTCGCTCCTGAAAATCAGAATCTTTCGATACGATCGTGTAACCATTTTTTCCGGCATAGTCCCACCTCTGAGCATCGTCGGCGCTGCCTAATCCGCAGGAATGTACATGGGCGGACTCAGGGTAGGCGTCACTCAGTAGCGCAACAAGCCGTGGCGACAAATTTTCATCAATGAGAAGTTTCACGCGATCGAGATTTCCAGCTTGCGCTCACGATCCGCAGCGTAGGCCAGACAAGCAAGGATGTCCTGCTCTGTAAGAAAGGGGAGTTCGCGCAGAATATCCGCATGGCTCATGCCGCTGGCTAGATATTCGAGCACATCGTAAACGGTGACGCGCAGGCCGCGGATGCAGGGCTTACCACCACGCTTGCCAGGCTCGATAGTAATGACGTCAGAATACAGCATAGCCCCGACTTTATTTGAAAATCACACCAATGACAAGCTCGTCGAAGCCAGAGGGAGCCTTGCGCGGAAAGCGGCAAGGGCCCCTGCGAACGTCTTTTGCACCAATCCCCGTGAGCGGCTACAATGGATTCCACGGCTGCGGATGCCAACGAACGCCGACTGGGGATCATCCAAACCGGAAACATGGATATCGAAAAGATAGTAGACGGAGTCGTTTCGCGCTTTATCGGTACGAAGCACGAACGCGACATCAAGAAGATCGCCCCTTACGTGGAGCTGATCAACGAACTCGAACCCGAGATGAAGAAACTCTCGGACGAGGAAATAACGGCGCGAAGCGCGACGCTCAAAGCCGAAGTGCGGGGGCGCCTGGAAGGCGTCGAGCCGGATGATCCTGACTACAAAAAGAAACTTCAGGACGCGCTGGAGCCTGCGATTGTTCCCGCGTTTGCAACTGCCCGCGAAGCCGGGCGCCGCACTCTCGGCATGCGCCACTTCGATGTTCAGTTAATTGGCGGAATTGTTCTCCATCACGGCAAGATCGCCGAGATGAAGACGGGCGAAGGAAAGACGCTCGTCGCCACCTTGCCCGCTTACTTGAATTCGCTGGCCGGCCGCGGGGTTCACATCGTTACCGTGAACGATTATCTGGCCCGGCGCGACGCGGAATGGATGGGACCGATCTATCGGATGCTCGGACTTACGGTCGGCGTGATCGTCCACGATCTTGATGAAACGCAGCGGCGCGCGGCCTATGGCGCCGATATCACCTACGGCACCAACAACGAGTTCGGCTTCGATTATTTGCGCGACAACATGAAATACGACCTCGCGCAGTGCGTGCAGCGCGGGCATCAGTACTCGATCGTCGATGAAGTCGATTCCATTCTGATCGACGAAGCCAGGACGCCGCTGATCATTTCAGGGCCTGCCGAGGAATCGACGGACAAGTATTACCGCATCGACAAGATGGTTCCGAAGCTGATCCGCGAAATCGACTATACGATCGACGAGAAGCTGCGCACGGCCACGCTGACCGAAGAGGGCGTATCGAAATGCGAGCGCCTGCTCAACCTCAGCAACCTATACGATCCGGCGAATATGGAATTGATTCACCATGTCTATCAGGGACTCCGCGCGCATACGCTGTATCAGCGCGACGTCGATTATGTGGTGAAGGATGGCGAGGTCGTAATCGTTGACGAATTCACGGGCCGCCAGATGCCGGGGCGGCGCTGGTCGGATGGTTTGCACCAGGCAGTGGAAGCAAAGGAAGGCGTGAAGATCGAACGCGAAAATCAAACGCTTGCGACGATTACCTTCCAGAATTATTTCCGTATGTACAAGAAACTCTCGGGCATGACCGGCACGGCGGATACGGAAGCGCCTGAATTCAACAAGATTTACAGCCTTGAAGTGGTTTGCATCCCTACGAACAAGCACTTGATTCGTATCGAGCATCCAGACGTGGTTTACCGGACCGAGCGCGAGAAATTCGAAGCGGTGGTGGACGGAATTCTGCAGGAAGACGGCTCGAAAGCCAACGGCATTCGGCAGTACTTCGAGAGCGGCCAGCCTGTGCTCGTGGGAAGCATTTCGATCGAGAAGTCGGAAAAAATCGCCGAACTCTTGCGGAAATCGGGAATCCCGCATCAAGTTCTCAACGCAAAGCAGCACGAGCGCGAAGCGAAAATCATCGCGCAGGCGGGGCGGAAAGGCGCCGTTACGGTTTCGACGAACATGGCAGGCCGCGGGACCGACATTCTGCTGGGCGGGAATCCCGAAGCCATGACGCGCGAGCACTTCCTGAAAAACAAGATTGCGATTCCCTATGCTCCCGCGGCGTCGGTGATCGGCGGCGGCGCCGGAACAGAAACGCCAGCCCAGGCCGAGGCGCATGCGGCCGGCGATGGCGCGAGCGCTTCGGGCAACGGCGCGAGCGGCTCAAATGGATCGAGCCCGGCGGTGGCTCCGGCGATGGTGCTCTTTCAGCAGGAGGGGAAGGTCTTCCAGGTGCCGCTCGAGCAGTGGAAGCCGGTTTACGACACCTTTGTCGAGCAGTGCCGCGCCGAGCACGATGAGGTCGTCGCGATGGGCGGGTTGCACATTCTGGGCACGGAACGCCACGAGGCGCGCCGGATCGACAACCAGCTTCGCGGACGTGCCGGCCGCCAGGGCGATCCTGGTGAATCGCGGTTCTTTCTTTCGCTTGAGGACGACTTGCTGCGCATTTTCGGCGGCGAAAAGGTCAAGGGAATGATGCACTGGCTGGGGATGACGGAAGGCGTTCCCATTGAGTCGCGCCTTATCAGCAAGCGCATTGAACATGCGCAAGAGGCCGTCGAAGCGCAGCATTTTGAGGCCAGAAAGCACCTGCTTGAATACGACGACGTGATGAACAAGCAGCGCGAGACGATTTATTCGCTGCGCCGCGGTTTCCTCGAGGGGCGAGACCAACAGGAGTTCGTTCTCGAACGCGCGGAAATGATCATGGACAGCCTGGTCGAGACCTACTGCCCGCGCGAGCAGCATCCGGACCAATGGAATGTGACGCAGTTCGCGAATGAAGTGCTGAACCAGTACGGAATCGATTTGAAATCCGTGGGCGTCGATCCAGCGACCATGAATCACGACGAATTGGGCGCCGTGATGGTGGAAAAGGTTCGCGAGCGCTACGAGCAGAAAGAGGCGATGTTCGGCGCGCCCACGATGCGCTGGCTCGAACGCCACATCTTGCTCGATATCGTGGATGCGCAGTGGAAGGATCACCTGCTCACGCTCGACCATTTGAAGGAGGGCATCGGCCTGCGGGGTTACGGACAGAAGGATCCGCTCGTCGAGTTCAAGCGCGAAGCGTTCGATTTGTTCGAAGGGCTGATGGACCGCATCGACAATGAATCGGTGCGATTCCTGTTTCTTGTGCGTCCGGCTGAACCGCAGCAGGTGGCGGCTGCTGCTGCGGCCCCGCGCAGCAGCTCGGCGCCGTCTGCGAGAGGCGATGGTTCGGCCGCCGCTCCGCAGCGGGACGAAGCGCCGGCATCGCCGATTGCGAGGCAGATTGAGCAGCGCCAGCGGAGGCAGCAACAAAACCTTCAATTTCAGGCTGGTTCACAGCCGGCTGAGGCGCCAAAACCCGTCCGCACGGGGGCGAAAGTGGGGCGCAACGATCCGTGTCCATGCGGCTCGGGCAAGAAATACAAGAAGTGCCACGGGGCCGAAGCATAGAAGCGGAGAAAGCGCGGCTGACCAGCAATCCTGCGTTCATGCTGCCGTAACCCCCTAGTCGAAACTTTCCTTCGCAACTTTTCCCGCCTGGCGGGTTTTGTGATAGTCTCTGCAGCAACGACGACCAAACGCAGGGGTGCGCCATGGGACCTTCCGTTTTGGGAGCTTGCCGCAAGACATCTTGCGCCAATGCGATCCCGCCCAGCTTAACGGCCGAACAGTTGTGCCTTGACCATTTTCTGGATGAGGCATTCGCGCGTACGGACCAGGCTCTGGAGCGTTCTCGAGCCGGCCAGGCAATCGATTCGCTCAGCCTTGAGTGGCTGCTGGCCGATGCGCTGACGATCGTGAACAGCCTGGACGACGAACCGACGGAGCGCAGTGCCGATCAGCGCGACAGAATGCTCGAACTCCTACTGATTCTTGCCAATCTGCACGAGTACGTGGCGCATCGTCCCGTTCAAATGGTTCGTCCCGCGTAACGCGCGGCACGGCGCTGCGATTTCAGGCTGTTAATTCATACGCAGTAGTACCGTTGCATTTCTTGCAAGTGTGCTCCAAGCTGGCTCTTTCTAAAAAACTGAAGGCCGGCATGCCGATCGATACGAAGGATCCTTTCAAGCCGCAACAACCCGCAATCCCAGGCGTACCTCGGGAAGATACAAATAGAGAGAAAGCGGCATCGCCTCCGCCGAGTGCCGCGCAAAAACCAGGACCACCGGCGCCTGTTCCATCGCGGACGGCGCCGGCGGACGACCGCGGTGGCCGAATGGTTGCGATTACGATTTGCCTCGCCGGGTGCTTGGTGGTTGCGGGCGGGGTGGTCGCGTGGAAGCTGCATCAGCCTGCGCAGGCCGCGGTGATATCGAGTTCAGTGAGGCCTGAAACGGAACTGGCCGGACCGTCAAGACCGCCTTCGCA
>DATEME010000501.1:0-3817 GCA_035275865.1 Candidatus Acidiferrales bacterium
CTCGCTGTAAACGCGAGAAATTACGCGATTTCGGCGCAGCTCACGGTACGGAATTTTTACGGCGTGCTGCGCGTGATGGACGGCTCCGCGCCGAACGTGGCCATCATTCGCGGCGATTCGATATCGCAGGTAGGCGAGAAGCCCGCTTACCGTTCGCTGGTCAATGGAACGATCAACCACGGCGCGCAATTTCTTGCCCCGGATCGCCGTCGCTGGGCTACGACGTATTACAGCCACGATTCCGGAATCGGCGTCGCGTTGCAGGCGGCTGAAAAAGCAGGACCTGTGCGAGTCGGCATCATTGGCTTAGGCGCTGGAACAACGGCTGTTTACGGACGCGCGGGCGACAGTTTCACGTATTACGAGATCAATCCGCTGGTGACCCAGATCGCCGAGCGGCAGTTCACGTTTCTGAAAGACTCGGCAGCGACGATCAACATTATTCAGGGCGACGCGCGCCTCTCGCTCGAGCGCCAGCCGCCGCAGGGGTACGACGTGCTCGTCGTCGACGCGTTCAGCGGCGATTCGATTCCTGTCCACCTGCTCACGCGCGAAGCGTTTCAACTTTACTTCCAGCAGCTTAAATCGGACGGCGTCCTCGCCGTCCACATCTCGAATAGCTACTTGGATCTGGAGCCAGTCGTCGCGTCCGCGGCGGCAAGCCTCCACAAAGAGGCCGTGGTCATTCACAACTCAAACGATCCGCCGAAGGGGATTTTCGCTTCGATTTGGGTGCTGGTGGGAAATCCTGAGGGATTCGAAGGCCGCCGCGAAATTGAAGCCAAGGGCCTGATTATTCTCCCCCCTTCAAAGGATCGCCTGTGGACTGACGATTACAGCAATCTCTTTGAAGTCTTGCGCTAATCAGGCCCGTGGCTCTCCTTCGGGCCGAGCTTCCCTTACAACTCCGTCCACCCCCAGCGATCCCAATTCCCCAGTTTCTTTGTCAGCCAGATTGATCTGAATCGTAAATACGTGGAACGCTGTAAAGTTGACGCGGTAGGTCATGCAGCGTAGGGTGCGTCGCGCAAGCTGGGTTTGCGCGGGTCGTGCTGCGCTTTTAAGATGGAGCTGCGTGAAAGACTTCGTCCCACACCGGGCGCTTCGCAATTCGCATCTGATGACCATCGCGGCGCGTTTGTGGCGCCGACGATTTCCATTTCTTCCTTCCGGCAAACTCCGGCTCTTTGAAACAGAGCCAGGAACGAGCGTTCGCGCCACCTGCCATTGGCACAAAAATCCGCGGCTTCATCGCACGATCGTGCTGCTGCACGGATTGGAGGGCTCAAGCGATTCGGGATACGTGATGGGCACCGCGGAAAAAGGATGGCTGGCCGGATTTAACGTGGTGCGGCTGAATCAGCGAAACTGCGGCGGCGGCGATGATTTGACGCCAACCCTGTATCACTCGGGGCTCAGCCGCGACATTCGTGCGGTGGTGCTCGAGTTGATTCAGAAGGATCGGTTGACCGATGTTTTCGCGACCGGCTTTTCCATGGGCGGAAATCTGGTTCTTAAAATGGCAGGCGAATTCGCGGCAGAAACTCCTCCCGAAATTAAAGGCTTTGTTGCCGTCGCACCCGCGCTCGATTTGGCAGCCTGCGCTGACGCGTTGGCGGAGCCGCGAAATTTCATCTATCAGCGGCATTTCGTCCGGCGATTGAAGGCGCGAATCCGGAAAAAAGCTTTATTGTTCCCCGAAAGGTACAAACTCAACGGTCTGCACAAAATTCGAACCGTGCGTGAATACGACGATGCGCTCACCGCGCCGCATAGCGGCTTTCGTGACGCAAGCGATTATTACGCGCGGTCCAGCGGAAATCAATTTCTTGGCAAAATCGCGCGGCCTACGCTGATCCTAGCTGCGCAAGACGATCCTTTCGTGCCATTCTCCTCCATCGCGAAGGCCGTGCAATCCGTGAATCCGCTCATCGACCTCGTCGCAACGCGCTACGGAGGTCATTGTGCGTTCATTTCGTCGTCGCGCGAAGAGCGGTTTTGGTCCGAGGCGCGCATCGTGGAATTTTGCGAGCGTGTGGCAAAGGGCGAATCGTGCGACATCCAACACACAAGCATTTGAATCGATTTCTCGATGCGGATTTTGCCGTATGAATTGTGGGCGGCGGAAGAATCTGATCGTGATGTCTCTGGAAGGGGAGTCCCGCCACGCGTATTCTACGTGCAGGTGACGGAGAAAATTCAAACGCGCTGTTGCATCGCTGGCGGCGGCCCGGCGGGAATGATGCTCGGATTTCTGCTGGCGCGAGCCGGCATAGACGTGTTGGTGCTCGAAAAACACAAAGACTTTCTGCGCGATTTCCGGGGCGATACGATTCATCCTTCCACTCTCGAATTAATGTACGAACTCGGGATTCTGGAGGAGTTCCTGAGGCGGCCGCATCAGAAAGTGACTCAATTGTCAGGCCAGGTCGGCAGCGAGAGCGTAACCATCGCCGACTTCACACACCTGCCGACGCACTGCAAATTCGTCGCGCTGATGCCCCAATGGGATTTCTTGAATTTCATCGTGGAGCAGGCCCGGCACTACCCGTCCTTCAGCCTGCGAATGCAGGCCGAAGTAATCGAACTTATCGAAGGGGCCGGACGCATCGTCGGCCTCCATGCCAGGACGCCAAGTGGCCCTCTCGAAGTGCGGGCCGGCCTGACTATCGGGGCGGATGGCCGGCATTCTATTGTGCGCAAGAGCGCCGGCCTGGAAGTAATCGACCTTGGCGCACCGATGGACGTCATGTGGATGCGCCTAAGCCGCCGCACCGACGATCCCGGCCAAACATTCGGCCACATCGAGCGCGGCAAGATACTTGTAATGCTCAATCGCGAGGATTATTGGCAATGCGCATTTGTAATTCCGAAGGGAACAGCCGGTGACGTAAAGCAGCGCGGCTTGACTGCATTCCGCGAGGAAATCGCGCAGCTCCAGCCATTCTTGAGCGATCGCGTTTGCGAGCTGCAAGACTGGAATCAGATCAGCGTCCTCACGGTCTGCGTAGATCGATTGGCACGGTGGTGGCGGTCCGGGCTTTTGTGCATCGGCGACGCCGCGCATGCGATGTCGCCGATCGGCGGCGTCGGGATAAATCTTGCCATTCAGGATGCGGTCGCCGCAGCGAACGTTTTGGGTCCAAAACTCGCGCGGGGTTCACCAACCGAAGTAGATCTGGACGCCGTGCAGAGGCGAAGGACCTTTCCCACTCGCGCTACGCAAGGGTTGCAGATTGCCGTACAAAACCGTGTGATTCGGCGTGTTCTTACCGACACAAGCCCCATCAAGCTGCCTTGGCTTTTAAAGCTGATTCGAGCCGTTCCGTACCTCAGGCGATTCCCGGCGCGCGCGGTCGGCGTGGGATTCCGTCCGGAACACGTGAAGCTTCCCGCGGCCTTACCATTGAAGGAGGAGAGAAAAATCTAATGGCCGTGCTTTTTCAGTTCGGCGTCTGCCGTAGGTGATCCGTCCACGACCTTTGTTGCGTCCGGGTCCGCTTCGATTTTCACATCGACCTCGGCACCCGGCTTTAGAGCCACCTCTTTGCCGTCATCATCCTTCAATCGATTTTCCACGCGGATTTCGCGATAAAGATGATCCGCTCCCTCGACGGCAATCTGCGCCTTTTCAGGCTCAGTGGGAATGATCGGAGTGATGATCTTCTCGACGATGCCGGGCATCGTCTTCGTCACTTTCTGCTGAGACGACGGCTTTTCGTCGCTGTCTTGGGACATGGCGACTCCTTACGAGCCGAATGCTCTGGTTACCGCGGCTGGAGTGCGGCAAGACACAGCGGAAAACTCGAACAGTCTC
>DATEME010000502.1:0-3106 GCA_035275865.1 Candidatus Acidiferrales bacterium
GGCGAGGGCGTCTCGCGCGAAGGCGATCTGATCGACCTCGGCGTGACGAAAGGAATTCTCGAAAAGTCCGGCACGTGGCTTTCTTATAAGGGAGAACGCATCGGCCAGGGCCGCGAAAACGCCCGTGTTTTCTTGCGCGACAACGCGGAGATTCGCGAAAAAATCGATCACGAATTGCGGAAATCGCTGGGTCTGATTCCCGCCGGTTCGTCGAACGGCGATAAGAAACCGTCTGCCGAATCGGAGAAGTCTGGCGCTCCGAAAGCTGCCGCTGCACAGGCCGGTAAGTCAGGGCGCTAGCCGCTCCGAACTTCAGGAGTAAGTCATGCCGATGACGGCTGCCGACAGGGATTTCGCGGCGAAGCACCTCGCGGAATCCCGCGACAGGCTGGTAGCCTTGGTCCGCGGATTGTCGCCAACGCAGACGGCATACAAGCCCGCGCCGGAACGCTGGTCAATCGCGGAGAATCTGGAGCACGTGATCCTGGTCGAGCATCGCGGTCGCGGCTTTGTCGAAAACGCGCTCAAGCAGGCGCCCGATCCGGCCCGCCACAGCGGCTATCCCGGCAGCGCCGAAGGCTTGGTCGCGATGCTTCGCGATCGCTCTCACCCCCGTCGCGGCGTGGAGCAGATCCAGCCCGCCGGTCGCTGGCCGCACGATCAGTTGCTGAAGGAGTTTGAGGCCGCGCGAAAGCGTACCTGCGAGCTTCTCGCTGCGACGACCGCCGATCTCCACGCACACTTTTCTCCGCATCCTCTTTTTGGCGATCTCAGTTGCTTTCAGTGGCTCCTGGTTCTGGCCGCGCATTGTGACCGCCATCGCGCCCAATCCGAAGAAGTAATGGCCAGCGAAGGGTTCCCGCGCGCGGCTGCGGCGGTCTAGGCCCGCCGCACTCGATGGATTCTCCCGCACTCCCTCCGCGACAAAATCCCGAAGCCGAATACCAGCGCCGCTTGGAAGAATTGCGCAAGGAGGAAGCACGGCACAAAATTCGCGACGACCGATTGGCCTATACGATCCTTGGTCTGATACTCGCCGCGTTCGCGCTCGCCATCTGGCTGATCTTCTCAAAGACGCACTCGCTCTACTGGCTCCTTGTTCCGGCGGTCCTATTTGCGCTGTGCGCTGTGATTCATTCGCGCGTGATTCGCGCCCTCAGAGACTGCCGTCGTGCGATCGTGTTTTACGAACGCGGCATGGCGCGCCTGGCCAATCGTTGGATGGGCGCCGGTCAGACGGGGGAGCGCTTCCTCGATCCAAAGCATCCCTACGCGCGTGACCTCGATCTTTTCGGTGTCGGCTCGCTCTTCGAACTGCTTTGCACCGCTCGCACGCGAGCAGGCGGACAGACGCTAGCTTCTTGGCTCCTCACACCTGCCTCGCCCGATGAAGTGGCTTTGCGTCAGGCCGCCGTGGGCGAAATGCGCGACCGCCTGCGATTTCGCGAAGATTTGTCCGTCTTGAGCGAAGGCATCGACGGCGCAGGCCATCCCGACGCGCTGACTGCATGGGCGGAGGCTGACTCGTTTCCCGCTCCTGCCTACTTGCGTGTTCTACTTCCCATACTCGCCGCGATATGGCTGTGCAGCTTCGTTGCGTGGGTAGGCTGGGATCTGTGGTACGTGACTGTAGCGGCCAGCGTGCTGAACGCGTTTATAGCATCCCGCTTGAATAGGAGCATCGACGCCAGCGTCTCCGCCACCGAAAACGCTGTTCGCGATGTTCAATTGATTTCAAACGTGCTTGCGCGCATGGAGTCAGAGCCTTTTTCGTCGGCAAAGCTTATAGCGCTTCAGCTTCCTCTTCGCGGAAAGACCGGGGCCGCAGCATCGCGATGTGTCGGCCATCTCGCCAGGCTGGCCGATAGTCTGCGTTCTCGGCGCAGTTATCTCGTTGCGCTTGTCGACCGGTTCATTTTTTGGACCGCGCAGTTTGCGATGGCGATCGAGGCGTGGCGGAAGCGTTACGGTGGCGAGGTGCGTGGCTGGCTCGACGCACTGGGCGAAATGGAAGCGTTATCCGACCTCGCCGGCCACTCTTACGAACATCCAAGCGACGTTTTTCCCGAATTCGCCAGCGAATCTCCGTGCTTCGAGGCAGAAGGCTTGGCACATCCGCTGATGCCCGAGAGCGCTGCAGTGCGAAACGATCTAGCTCTGGGCGGGGGACTACGCGTCGTAATCATCAGCGGACCTAATATGGCGGGAAAGAGCACGTTCGTTCGCGCTGTCGGTGTAAACGCAATCCTTGCGCAATGTGGGGCGACTGTGCGCGCAAACAAGTTGCGGATCTCACCGCTAGCTGTGGCGGCATCCGTTTGCGTGCTTGATTCGTTGCAGGGCGGCGTTTCGCGCTTCTACGCGGAAATCACGCGCCTGAAGCTGATCACGGACATGGCCGAGAAGCCGACGCCCGTTTTGTTTCTCCTCGATGAGCTGCTCTCCGGCACGAATTCGCACGATAGACGCATCGGTGCCGAAGCTGTCGTGCGCGGACTTTTCCAGCGCAACGCTGTCGGCCTCGTCACCACGCATGACCTCTCGCTTGCCGAAATTGCCAACCTGCTTGGCGACCGCGCCGCGAATGTGCACTTTGAAGACCACGTCGACGGGGGCAAACTGCGCTTCGACTACCGCCTAGCTCCGGGAGTCGTTCAGACCAGCAATGCGCTTGAATTGATGCGCTCTATCGGTCTGGACGTCTGACAGCAGTCCGGGTGCGAACGCCAATCCCTCGGAGCATCCTGGTCGACTGGCCAGTTGCCGGTTGGGCGTGTCTCTTGGAGAATAGCCCGGGGTTTTTGGGTTGCAGAGGTCCTCTCCGTTTCTTACACTCTTCCTGTACTGGACTTGGGGGAAAGTACTAAGGGCCAGCGGATTTAAATGCAATACTACCCAGCCGTGTCTCGTTTGTTGGCGGTTTTCTGTCTGATCGCGATTGCGTCCTTTACCGTACGCGGCGCCGGCGATTCCGGGACGCGCTCGTCCAAATCAACGTCCCATTCAAGTTCGTCCAAAGCGGGCGCAAAGTCATCGGTACACTCGTCAGCTCGCACGCGCACTCGCCGCTATTTCGCTCCCTACGACCCAACTAAGGGCGATGTAG
>DATEME010000503.1:0-1917 GCA_035275865.1 Candidatus Acidiferrales bacterium
TCTTATGAAATCCCTATGCTGTAGGCCCTTTCCCCGTCTCGCTTCTCTATGGCGTTTGGTCCATTTCTTGTCTGCGTCGCACGTCTTTCAAAAGCGGTTCACGCGAGACGGTGCCATGTCAATCGTTTCGAACCACCAGCAGCGCCTGCATAAACTGCGACAAGAGCTTCATCGCGCCCAGACGATCACACCCGGCCTGATGGCCGAAGTGATCGCACGAGCGTGCCTCCGCTTTCAATCACATCGTGGCACTGTGAAAGCAAGAGTCATTCGCCTGATCGAATCGGGAGCGTTCGCCGACGCGGCACTTGCACTACTCGAGTTGGAACTGCCGCAATGGAGGCTTCGCCGCCTCATCCGCGAGGACGACGAGTGGCATTGCTCAATTTCGAAACAGCTCGGGCTTCCCGCCGAGCTTGACGAGATGGTCGAAGCCAACCACGAAAGCCTGCCGTTGGCGATTCTGAGCGCATTCGTAGAAGCGCGGCGTCACAGCCTCACCGTGGGTGAAGGCCGGCCAAAGTCCGTGCCGGAGGTTCGGCCCACACAGGGTTACGCCATTTGCTGCGACAATTTCGCTTGATCGTGCGGCCACAAGAATAGTTCGTCGGATCTTCGAGTTGACCACTATGCAGGAGTTCCGACCCGCAATCCCGCCTCAGCTGAATTCGCGGCGGGTACTATTCCGCGTCATATTCCGACTTGTCCTTTTGACTGCCTTGGCGACCTTAGGCAGTCAAGGCTTTTGGGGGACTTTTGCCGCGCTCCTGGCGCTGTCGGCTGTCTTCTGCGCCGTTACGGGCGTGATGCGGCGCGAGGTGATATTCAGCCCCGCGCTCACGCACTGGGACGAGGCGGCAGTCTACGCAATTCTCCTCTGTGTGGTTCGCCCCCTCGTCTGACTGACATTCCCCGACACAGCTCGGCACCCCTGCACCAGATAATTGGCGCCATTCACTGGCAATTGTTCGATGAAGACAGTCGGCGACCTTTATATCGCACTTATGAGGATGGTCGGGCGTCCCTCTCGAATTCATATGCGCTGCTCCGCACATTGATGGCGGGTCGAATGATCCGTGACTCACAGAGTTCAACGCCAGCACAACGCTATCGCTGGCTGATGCACGCCAATCACAAAGGGCCGGTTGGATCGTGTCGCCGTCGCAAACAAGGCCCGCAAATCGATGGTCGAAAGGAGAAGTGCCATGGACGATAAAGGTGAACCTCCCTCTGCGGGTCGTGCGAAATCCTTGTTCCGCATCGGCAAGAACAGGCGTGGCAACTGGGTCGTCCAAGACCAAACCGGCCTTTGCGGTGGGCTGTTCGTCGACCGCGCCGAAGCGGTGAAATTTGCGATGTTCGAGAACGGGAACCGGCCGCAGGCCGTAATTATGGTACCCGGCGTTCTCGAGCTCGACATGAGCGGCAAGCCCCGCGTCGGTGGTGCCCCCACGTCCAGCACGCAGGTCCGCGTTGCACGAGCCGCCTAACCATCCCTCCCTCCGTCAACACGGAACCACATGTCGACATGTACGGTGCAGTCATGCTCCAGTCACGTTTCACCCCCGCAGGCGAGCGAATCATCGAACCGATGATCGAGCTTGCTTATTGCTCGAAGCTCAACGGAATAATTGTGGCGGGCGCGAACAGCGCTGAGCTTATGTCCGAGCTGCACCGTCGTGGTTATGTGCGCGTTGTGACGACGGCGAATTGCGGCCTCCCGGCTGGACAGTACGATGTGGCGTTGGTCGATTGGCGGGAACGCTCGATCAAAGCCCTCGATACGACCCTCGATTGGCTGGTGGATTTTCTAAGTCCCGGGGGCATGCTGGTAGTCTGGATCGACCCGCAGGAGCCTACGGGCAATCGAAAGCTCCGCTCCTTGCTGGAAAAGCATGGCCTGGTCATCGAGGCGAG
>DATEME010000504.1:0-1883 GCA_035275865.1 Candidatus Acidiferrales bacterium
CTTGATGTTCGACATATATGCCCCCCTCTTCCGCGTTACACTGGCGCATAGCCTACCTTCGCGCGCGCAGAATTGCAAAAAATCAGGAAGCTGCGAGCGGGACATCGCCGCCCACCAAAGATCAGTTTCACAAAATGCGCACGCATTCGCGACGCTAGCCGCGCCAGGTGTAGTATCCCGGCCCGACACGCATGTGATGGTGCCACGCAATCGGAAACGCCCATGCGACGAGTATTCCCAAAATCGCCTGCCCAATCGCGAGAGGAATCACATTGCGCGCGCGCCCGAACATCCACGCCATTACGGCTCCGCCGACGAACGTGAGCGGTATGAGCACCGGGTTTGGCCAATGGCACGCTGCGAAAATGATGCCACTCAATAGTGCGCTCAACCATTCGTTCCGAATCAGCGAAAGCATGCGATTGTGCACGAGGCAATTCAACCCCAACTGCTGTGCGGTACAAAATGCCAAATACCCGGCAAATGGCGCGAGCACATGAGTATTTCGCGGCAAATGCGGCGGCGCGCCAGTGGCCAGGCCGGTGCCCACAAGCGCGGCAGCCATCACACCGAAAATAATCGCATCCTGCTTCGTCGCAGGCCGAAGATTATCCAGCCGCCAACCCAGAGTTTTATGCGTATCGCCATGCAGCAAGAAGCTCGCGATCAGCCAAACAGGAAAGACGATCCAGGTCCACCGCGCCACGAATTCCAGCCGCCAGATGAACCAAAGCACGAACGCTGGAAATAGAGTGACGTCCGCAACCGCGAGCCATTTTCGCAGCCCGAAACCGCCATTAGCTCCCGGAACCATAGATTTAGCTTAGCCCCAATGAGGGAACTCCCGAACGGCTGTCGTGCGAGCGGCAAAGCCGCGGCCGGGCAAGAAAGGCATCGACTTCTCAGAGAACTTCGAGGAGGACGAGGGAAACGTCGTCGGTCGGCGGGCCGTCGCGCCATTCGGCGACTCTTTGCAAAATGCCGCGTTTCATTTCGGCGAGCGGCAGATCCGATGTTTCGCGTACGAATTTTTGCACGCCTTCGACCCCAAGCATTTCGCCGTGAACATCGAAGACGTCAGTGATGCCGTCGGTGTAGAGAATGACGCGATCGCCCGGCTCGAGTTCGGTGTCGATCACCGCATCGGGAGCGACGGCGTTTCCCAGCGCTCCCAGCACGAGGCTGCGCGATTCGATCTGACGAGGCTCGCGGCCGGGCGAAACGATGAACGCGGGTGGATGTCCGGCGCCGGCGAAGGACATTCGCCGGCCGCCATAGTCGATGCGCGCCGCGGCGAGCGTGAAGAAAAAGACGGCGCCACCGATCGTCTCCAGAAAGAAACGGTTCAGGTCGCGAAGCATCGCATCTAACGGCGTGTTCGTTTGCAGCAGGGACATCGTTTCGGTGTAGATGCGATTCGCCAGGAGCGCCGACCCGATGCCGTGGCCGGAGACGTCGCAAACGAGCATGTTGAGCCGGTCGTTCACAGGGCTGACGAGGCCAAAGTCTCCCCCGATCGTCCGCACCGGATGGAAATAGGATTCGATTCTCGTTCCGCCCCAAATGAGCGAATCGGGAGCAAGGCTCTGCTGAACGCGCGCGGCGAGGGCGAGGTCTTCTTCGATTTCCTGCTGGCGCTTTTCGAGCAGGCTGTTGGCTTCGCGCAACGCCGCTTCTGCACGCTTTTGCTCGGAAATATCGGTGAACGTGATGATCGCAAACTCGCGCCCGTCCGGGTCCTCAAGCCTGCGAACGCTCACAATCACAGGCATCCGCGTGCCGTCGCGCCGGGGCAACACGAATTCGAAACGATTGTGCTCTTGGTTGCGCGCCTCCTGCGTCAGGATGATGTTGTATTCTTCCGGGGAATAGAAATGTGCGGC
>DATEME010000505.1:0-5841 GCA_035275865.1 Candidatus Acidiferrales bacterium
TTGGACAGGATAAGGTATCGGTGACAGATAAGATCAATTAAACTCACGACGAAGGAGGCTCACATGGCCTCGCTAATACCAGCCCCTCTCCTGCTCGGTAAAACGATTGGCTCATCAAACGACGGTTTCGTAATCGCCGAATGGCAGGACGCTGGCGTCACGAATGAGGCGCGCCCGGTCGCGCCTCTGCACCTGCATCATCGCGATGACGAAGCCTGGTACGTGCTGGAAGGTATGTTAGGCGTGCAAGTCGGCGGCAACAAAGTCGAAGCCCGGCCCGGGAGCGCTGTCTTCGTCGCACGAGGAACGCCTCACACGTATTGGAATGCAGGCACGGGCCACCTGCGCTACCTCCTCGTCATGACTTCCAACATTCATCAGCTCATTCAAGAGATCCACGCTGCTACCGACCGAAGCCCCGCCGCAATGCGTGATATTTTCCGCCGTCACGATTCGGAAATATTGGGATAACCGATCCACACTCCATGTTCGCGAGCGATGCTCCCGTATCGCCCGCTGGTCGCACCGCAAAAAGTGATATTTGCGCTTCCGAATTGCGCCTCGATGGTGAATACTGCCTCGGCTTTTAACGGGGGATACTTGCAGAAATTCGGAGCGGGACTTCGCCGGCGATGGACACAGATTCTCCCCGCCGTCCTGGTAACGTACAGCATCGCCTATCTGGAGCGCGCGAATTACGCGCTTGGCGCGGCGGCTGGCTTGGCCGCAACACTGCACATCACGCAGGCGCGCTCCGCATTGCTCGCGGGTGCATTTTTCCTCGGCTACTTCATCTTTCAAGTTCCCGGCACCGCGTATGCCCAGCGGACGAGCTCAAAAGGACTCATCTTCTGGGCGCTGATTGCATGGGGCATCTTCGCGGGCCTCACCGGAGTTATCCGCAATTTCGCTCTGTTGATGGTGGATCGGCTGCTCTTGGGCGTCGCCGAAAGCATCATCCTCCCCACGATGATCATCCTGCTCGCGAGTTGGTTTACAAGGGCCGAACGCTCGCGCGCGAACGCTCTCTGCATCCTCGGCAATCCGGTCACGCTGCTATGGATGTCCGCCATTACGGGTTATCTGATCAGCGCGGTTGGTTGGCAACACGCGTTTGTGATCGAAGGCATTCCTTCGATCGTCTGGGCTTTTGGATGGCTCACGTTGGTGGATGACCGGCCTTCGCGCGCCAAATGGCTGAACCCCGAGGATCGTGACGCCCTCGAAGCGGAACTCGCGCGCGAACAATCCGCGATTCCGCAGATTCCCAATTTTATGAAGGCTCTTCGGACGCCGACCGTCGTCATGCTGAGCGTCACCTATTTCCTGTGGAGCCTGGGACTTTATGGCTTCGTCCTCTGGCTCCCCACCATCATCCGCAGAGGCTCAGCCGAAGGCATGGGTCTAACGGGACTTTTAAGCGCGGCACCGTATCTTGCCGCCGCCATCGTGATGATTCTGATTTCGCACATCGCGGATCGGACACAGGAGCGCCGCCGCTTTGTGTGGCCCTTCCTGATGCTCTCAGGTGTTGCGTTCTTTCTTTCCTTCGCCACGGCGAATTGGCATTTCGCGGTTCCTTATGGCTTTCTGATTCTTGCCGGCGCCGCAATGTACGCGCCTTATGGCCCATATTTCGCATTGATATCAGACCTGCTGCCGACGAATGTCGCGGGGCAATCGATTGCCTTTATCAATAGCTGCGGCGCGCTCGGCGCGTTCGGGGGATCTTATTTTGTAGGATTACTGCAGGGATACACGGGAAGCTCGAAGGCCAGTTTTCTGGCAATGTCAGCGTTCCTCGTCTTGTCGGCGATTACGATGATGCTTGTTCCGCGGCCACGGGAGCAGGCTAGGTACTCCGTCGATGAAAAGGTGTTCAACTCAAAGGGCGGTGCTTGAACTTCTTCTCGCCCTTCGCATAGGGAGCAACCGTGTGGCCATTGCCGTACAGCTTGTATTTGTACGTGGTGAGGCCTTCAAGGCCCATTGGGCCCCGCGCGTGGAGTTTGCTATTACTGATGCCCACTTCAGCTCCGAAGCCGTAGCGAAAGCCATCGGCAAACCGTGTGGATGCATTCTGAAAAACTCCCGCGCTGTCGACTTCATTCATGAATTTCGCCGCCGCTGCATCATCTTCGGTCACAATCGTGTCGGTATGGCGCGAACCATAACGATTGATGTGGTCTATCGCATCGCTAAGATCAGGCACCACTTTTATAGAGAGAATCATATCTCCGTATTCGGTCGACCAATCGGCTTCCGTTGCCCGCGCAATGTTTTCGCCGGGTAAAAGCGATTGCGTCTTCGCATCCGCGCGAATCTCTACGCCCGCTTCTTTCATGCGCGCCACAACGGCGGGCAAAAACTTTCCTGCAATCTCTTCATGAACGAGAAGCGTCTCCGCGGCATTGCACACGGCGGGGTACTGAACTTTGGCGTCATAGGCGATTTCGATCGCCTTCTCGATATCCGCGCTGCGATCGACGTAAACGTGGCAAATTCCCTCGCCATGCCCCAGAACAGGAATGCGGCTATGCTCCATGATGAAGTGCACGAGTTCATACGAACCGCGCGGAACAATCAGGTCGACATCGCGATCCAGGGCGAGGAGTTCGAGAACGTCGGCCCGTGATTGCAGTAGTTGCACGGAATCGGCCGGTACCTCAGAAAACTTTTCCAACGCCGCGCGCCAGACCCTAACCAAAACCTCGTTCGTATGCGCCGCCTCCGCGCCGCCCTTCAAGATGAGCGCATTGCCGGACTTCAGCGCGAGCGACGCGAGTTGCGGCACGACCTCCGGCCGCGATTCAAAGATCACGCCAATCACGCCCAGAGGGCACGATTCGCGAAATAGAGTGAGATTGTCGTCCAGTTCGGTCGACATGAGCGTACGCCCGAGCGGATCGTCGAGCCGCGCCACCTCGCGAACGCGCATCGCCATTTCGGCGATCCCGCTTTCGGTCACGTGCAGGCGCTTGAACATCGCCGAAGACATTTTCCCAGATCCAACGTCAGGCTCAGCGGTGCGACGGTCGAGGGCATTCGCTTCGAGGATTTGCGGGCAGGCAGCTTCGATGGCGCCCGCTGCAGCGAGCAGAATCGCATTTCGGCGCTCGCCGGAAAGGCGCGCGAGCGAACGCGAAGCTTCTCGCGCACGCCTCGCGATCGCGGCAACGGAATTTTCCTTCTGCAATGGGGCGGTTTGGCTCATGGTTTCGGCCAATATTCTCGCGTGGTTCTTCGCACGAACCGGCCCGCAAACGTCGGCGTTACGGCCGCTGCAATAATACAATATTGTCGCGCGTCACGAGGACAGGCGACGCGGAAGCGCTGGCGGATTTCTTCCTGCGGGCGGCCTGCTCCGCGTCTTCGCTCGCGCACTTCGCGATGCCGCGCGCAAACTCGCGTCCTTCAGCATCGAGGATGCTAACCACGTCCATCGCCGCGAAATGGCTTTCGACGCGTACGATTCCGGACGCCAACAAGCTCGCCTTTCGCTCCGTAATCGCGCGATAAGCGCCGGCGTCCACCACGACACGGCCTCGCACGCCCGCTGCATACGCGATCCAACGGCGTTTGCCGCGCATGCGGGTCGAAGGCAAAAACGCCGTGCCGATTGTTTCCCCCGCGAAAATGCGATCGAGAATATGCGGTGATTGACCGTTGGCGATGACGGTGATGCCGCCGCAATTCATCGCAATTTCGGCCGCATCGAGTTTCGTACGCATGCCGCCACGGCCGTTTTCAGAGGGTCCCGCCGCCAGGCGTTTCAGCTCCGGCGTGATTTGTTCGACAAGAGGAATCGCGCTCTGCGCAGTCGCCAGCTCGGTCCCGATTGTCCGTAACAGGCCATCCACGTTTGTCATGAGAACGAGCGCGTCCGCCTCCATGCCACTCATCACAAGCGCAGCCAGCCGGTCGTTATCGCTGAAAACGGGCGTCCGCGGCCCCGAAGCCGTTGTCGACTCGAGCTCAGCCGTCGAAACGGTGTCATTTTCATTCACAATCGGCAAAACACCGAACCCAAGTAGCTTTTCCATCGTCTGCCGTAGATTGGAGTAGCGGCGCCAGTTCGTAAAATCATCTTCCGTGAGAAGAACCTGCGCAACCTTGACATTCCACTCCGAAAACAGTTCCTTGTAAGCATTCATTAGCAGGCTTTGGCCAACAGCTGCACAGGCTTGCTTCGTTACAAGATCGCCCAGACGCGAAGGGTGAAGTCCCAGCCAGCCACGTCCCAGCCCCACAGCGCCGGACGAGACAAGAACGACTTGACGACCTTGCCGCATCAACCCGGCTATCGACTGCGCGATCGGGCGCACACGTTCGCTGGAAAGCTCGCCTTGCAATCGTGCAACGGTATTCGTGCCCAACTTGACGACGACACGTCGCGCCGACTTCAGCAACGACTCTCTCTCCGCCGGCTTTTTTGAATTCTCGCTCATGCCGCTATTGCCTACCTCTTTGTCCACACCTCGGCAAATGTAGAATACGAACCCCCACCAGACATCTGCTTTATCGATGTTCTTACACTATCCGTTCGTAGCCCGTCTTCGCAAGGGCTGCAAGGGGCGGAAGAGACTTTCGTTGAACGAGGCGAATACGATTAAGTACAACGCGCTTGCACTCACCGCTTAGGAATAGGAAGGAATTTAAATCTGGAAGTCTTGGAAGTGAGGGACTCGGTGCGGAAAGTTCAGAGAGAAGAAGGGGAGCACCGTCCCAGCCCTCGCGCCTCGTTTTCTCTCAAGGCACACGACATCTCCACTTCTCCTCTCCGCGTCGCGGATCACATTGCTTCCGCATTGACGATTATCATTCTCCCCCTTGGGGGCTGGAATACAGTCATCGCTGTAAATTGTTTCCCCGCACTTGTGGAGAGATTCGTAGGGTAACCGACAAAGAGCACACGATGGAGCCATGCAACAGACGCGCAAACGGCCCCACGCTTCCCGAGGAAAGGAGTTGGATCAGCTACGGCTCGATAATCTGGTTTCGCACGGCGTAGCGAACAAGCTCGCTCACAGAATGGATTTCGAGCTTCCGCATGATATTCGCTCGATGCGTTTCCGCCGTCTTCACGCTGATGCTGAGATCGGAAGCGACTTCCTTACTGCTCTTCCCCTCAGAAAGCAGCTGCACGATTTCGCGTTCCCGCGAGGTCAACCGGTCGCTGAGGTTCTGGGGAAGTCCACCCGTCCCCGCGCCACGCTGCTCAAGCCCGTTCAACATCAACTCCGTCGCTCGCGGCGTAAAGAATGGCTTGTGATTTGACAGCGCTTCCACCGCCACTACCAGGTCGCGGTCGGAATCGGACTTCACGATGTAACCGCGCACGCCTGCCGCGAGGATCTCCCGGATGAGCTGATCCGAGTGATGAACCGACAAGATCAGAATTTCTGTGCTGGGCGAGGACTTCAAGATCCGCCGCGCCGCTTCGACGCCGTTTAACTCAGGCATGGTGATATCCATAATCACGATATCAGGCCGCAGTTCCTCGGCCTTCGCCACAGCTTCGCGACCCGTGCTCGCTTCCGCACAAACCGTCCATCCTGGATGAGACTCTAACAGCGTGCGCAGTCCGCGCCGCATCAGATCGTGATCGTCTGCAATCAGGACTCGCAGAGATTTCATACCCATCCTCCGAAACTACAATTCCCGGGCCATTCAGTTAAGTGCTCGGCACGCGGTTTTTACGGTTGCGGAATCCAACGACCGCCTTTCCCTAGTCTTATAATAGTGCACACGCGTTACCAAAGTCCTACAAACGCCTACAACCCAATTGGTGTTGATTATAACCGGAACTATTGCCTCAATGGCACTACATGGAATCATGTA
>DATEME010000506.1:0-5792 GCA_035275865.1 Candidatus Acidiferrales bacterium
GAGGTCGACATAGGAAAACAGTTCACCCGTCCGTAGGTCCGAACCGCGCATCGATTCCTCCTGCTGCTTCTCAACAGCACAGGAATCAGATTCGCGCTCCAATGTCAGTCTAGCGACCCAGTTTTTTCAGCAGCCTGCTAGAGAACGTGAAAACAGAAGACATTTGGTCAGGCAAGGCGCAACGATCTTTAAGAAGGAACTCGTTAATTGAAAACTGTCGAAAGTACGCTAGGAAGTTTATTTGCGACTGATCCGCCCCCATTGAAGTGGTCCGACTTGAGGTATGTCTTTGACATCAAGGAGGACTGTAATGGCAAGGAAGCGATACAAGCCTGAAGAGATCGTTGCGAAGCTGCGACAGGTCGATGTTCTGGCCTCGCAGGGGCAACCCATGGCGGACGCAATCCGCCAGATCGGGGTGAGCGAGGTGACGTATTATCGGTGGCGCCAGGAGTTTGGCGCTGAAGAGCGAGCAGGTGAAGCGCCTGAAGGACCTTGAGCTCGAGAACAGCCGACTGCGCAAGGCGGTCTCTGATTTGACACTGGACAAGCTCATTCTGCAGGAGGCCGCCCGGGGAAACTTCTAAGCCCCGCGCGTCGCCGTGCCTGCATTGAGCAGGTGCGAGCGCAGCTGCACGTCTCCGAGCGTCGTGCCTGTGCGGCGCTCGGGCAGCATCGCTCGACGCAACGCAAGGTCCCACGTGGTCGTGACGACGAGCGGCGTCTCACCGCCGATATTATCGAGCTTGCCCGGCAATACGGCCGCTATGGCTATCGCAAGGTCGCCGCGCTGCTGCGCCAGGCGGGCTGGACAATCAACGACAAGCGGGTCGAGCGTATCTGGCAACGCGAGGGGCTGAAGGTCCCGCATAAGCAGCCCAAGCGCGGCAGGCTCTGGCTGACCAACGGATCGTGCATCCGGCTGCGGCCGGAGCAGCGCAATCATGTCTGGTCCTACGACTTTGTCGAGGACCGCACCCACGAGGGACGCAAGTACCGCATGCTCAACGTGCTCGACGAGTTCACCCATGAATGCTTGGCGATCCGTGTCGCCCGCAAGCTCAAGGCGATCGATGTGATCGACGTTCTGTCCGACCTGTTCATCCTGCAGGGCATTCCCGCTTACATCCGGTCCGACAACGGACCAGAGTTCGTCGCCAAGGCCGTACAGGAATGGATCGCGGTTGTCGGTGCCAAGACCGCCTACATCGAGCGAGGCAGCCCCTGGGAGAACGGCTACATCGAGAGCTTCAACGCTCGCCTGCGCGACGAGCTGCTCGACGGCGAAATCTTCTACACTCTCCGCGAGGCCCAAATCGTCATCGAGAGCTGGCGGCGGCACTACAAGCGCGCATCGCAACACCCATCTGTCTATGTCATTGAAGAGAACAGGCTTTGCTGATCGGGATGCGATCCCGCGGGGTGCCTTGGGTTCTGGCGTGCGCGTTCGGTGATGGCACACGCCGGCGCTGTGGAGAGAACGGCACGGCTGAAGATCCAGGGACCGTCCGGCAAAGGGTGGAGTGCCTCGATCCTACCAGCTTCCGCCGCAACCCTGAGTGTTTTAGGCGCCACCTGAAGAAGCCGCGCGGCATTGTTGAGGTTAAGCCACGGTTCGATACCGTCGGCATCCGGCTTGTAGACGGCGATGTCGTGATGGGAGCGGAGCGAGGTGACACGCTCGCGCGTCCAGCGATTGCCATAGCCGGTCACCAACCCGTTCCTGTTCAGGATGCCGGCGATGAGATCGTCGTTGGCGATCAGCACCAATTGGCGCACAGCGGCAATCACATCGGCCGAGGTGCTGGTGCGTTGCCCGCGCCGCCGCCTGGGCAGGCGTATCTCGGTGTGGACCCCGCCAACCCAATGGATGAGCAGAACGATCTCGGCTGCATCGGTATCGATATCGGCAATCACCTCATGGATCACGGTGCGGACGATGCGCTTCTTCAGCCGTGCATCGGTCGTGGGGTCGGTCCAAATGCTCTTGAGATCGGCTGCGAGCATGGCGAACGATGCCGGATCGACGGTGGACGGGACCGTGGCGGCGTCATGGGCGGCAATCTTGGCTTCGACCTCCGCCACGCGGGCGAGCGCCGTGTTCCATCGCGCCTCCAGTTCGCCGGTCACCAATCGGTTAGCCGGATCGGCAGCGTCGTATTGCCGGAAGGCCCGATCGGCTGCATAGCGCGCCGCCTCGAGATCACGCCGGAGCGCCTCACGCACTTGGTCCCGTTGCTGCCCCGCCTCCTTCTCGGCAGCAACGGCTGCCGCAATAGCGCCAGGGCCAACGACAGTGAGAAGGGCACCCTCAATGGCGTCATCCACCCGCAGCCCGCCAAACGCGATGCAACGCGGCTCGCCATTGTCCATCCAGCCGCGGGTGCAGCTGTAGCGCGGGATGTGATGCTTCGCTCCTGAGTAGCGGAGGGTTAATTTACGCCCGCATCGGCGACAGCGGAGCAGGCCCGCCAACAAAGCGTCGCCATGCTTGGGCGCACCATGGTGACGGCTGGTGGGTACGTTGCTGCTGACCATCTTGCGGATCGCTTCGGCCTTCTCCCAGCTGACATAACCCTCATGGGCGTTCGGCATCAGCGCCAGCCAGTCGCTGCGTGCTTTGCGGCGGATCTTCACCTTGACACCGGTCCGATCGTAGCCCGCCACGACGGCCGTCTTACCATAAGCATAGGTACCGCCGTAGATGGGGTTCTCGATCATTCGGTGGATGGTGGCGTAGTTTGGACGCCGCCAAGCCGTCTCGCCGTCCTTGCCCTTCACCGGCAAATCCAGGTTATGCTCGAGAAACCAAAGCAGAGCCTGTCGTGCGCTGCCGAGCTCCAGGACTTTGTTGAAGACCAAGCTGATGGCCTCCTGCACGCGGCGGTCCGGGTCCTTCTCGTAGCGATCGCCCGCCTTGACGAAGCCGACAGGCGCACCGACGACGAGTTCGCCGCGGCGGGCCTTCTCGTAACGGGCGGCGAGCGAACGCTGCCGCAACAGGTCAAGCTCATACTCGTTGAGACTTCCTTTGAGGCCGAGCAGAAGTCGATCGTTGCCATGACGAGGCGCATAGACCGTTTCCTGATCGACCAGCACGGTATCGACCACGCGGCACATCTCGATCAGTTGCTGCCAGTCCCGGCTGTTGCGGGCGAACCGCGAGACCTCGCGCGCGGCAACGGCGCCAACCTTGCCGAGACAGACTTGCGCCACCATCCGCTCAAAACCGGCGCGCTGGACACCGCCTGCAGCGGAACGGCCAAGATCATCATCGATCACCTCGATCTCGGACCAGCCAAGTGTAGTCAGGCGATCGCGCATGGCGTATTGCAGCGCGCTGCTCTCCCGGTTGTGCAGAACCTGATGAGCCGACGACTGGCGAACGTAGAGGATCGCTTTGCGCTCCAAATGCTGGGGGCGGATCTTGTCAGAGATCATGACCGTCCCTCGTCGAACCCATCTCGTGCTTGTCGGCATGGTCCAGGATCAGCCTCGTCATCAGGGTGGTTAGCGCTGCCTGTGTCTCCATCGGTAGTCCGAACCACGCCGGCATGCCGCCGATGGCCGGCGCGTTCTCTGCGAACAGATCGATTTGCTGCGGCACGCATCGGCGTGCCGACCTCTGTCTGCTCTGGCGTAGCATGGGTCTCTCCCCGATTATGGTCGCCAGGGAGAGGTGATACGCTCGAATCGGCGGCATCCAATGCTGTAGAACGTTTGTTCCGTACGTCCCGCAAGAGCACCCCGAGCATTACGAGCGCCGACAAGTCGGTGCGGGGCTCGACCGCCAGACGCATCTTGGCGCAGGCCGACCGATCAAACATCCACGCTGGAATCTCCAGCCAACGGTTCGCGTCGGATGCAGTCAGGTCGCAGCGAAAGACAACACCGCCCGGCCTCTCAATTGCCTCATGAATGCCGATCCGCAGGCCGGACCATGGATGCCACGGATACAGCAGCTCCCAAAACTCGGTACCGTGGGCGTTCTCAAGCCTTGTTGTACAACACGATCAGGCCCCACGCCTCAATCGGATACAAGCCACCAGCACCAGAGATGTTCGTGCCCGCATTCGCCGCGTGGCCGGCTGCGCTACGCCGACCGGCTTCGCCGGCCACGCTAGCGCAACAGCCAGCCTTAAACTAACATTCCACCTGGACCACTCAGCGGGGGCTGATCGCCGCGCGCGTGCAGTATGCGGCAGCCGCGGTTGCAAGCCGGACAGAGAAACTTGATGCGGACGTGCCGCCCGTTGAGAAATCGATCGCGCGCGATCGCGACCTCCTGATCATCAATCCAGATTCGCCCCCACTCAGCCCGAGATGGTCACCGTGAGCCGGTGGCAGGCCCAGCGTGAAATCTGCCCATGAAGAGCGCACCGGCAAGGAAAGAACCAGACAAACGCTAGAATTGACGCCGGTCGCATTGCCGCCCGGCCGGGCGAGGCTGGCTACGAGCCCGAGCTTGACCGGGTCTTCGCCGACGCCGAACACAATCGGGATCGTTGCGGTCGCAGCCTTGGCCTCGGCCGATTTCTGAGTTCGAATGCGGCTCATGGATTTCGGCATTCGGAGTAAAACGTGCCATTCGATGCTTTGACACCCTCGAGGCATTGGGCAGCTTCCGTAATCGGCCCAGCAACCGTGAAGTCATAGGCTTGGCCTTTGATTACCAGACCGTATCTCCCGGCCGGAAATACAAAATCGACATTCTCTGGCCTAATGATCAACATCTCGGAGCTTTCGCTCAACGGCGCTACTCTGAGCTCATATGACACGTTGCGGATGGTCCACGTATCCCCCATGTCCTCCATGCTCGCTTGCCCCGCCGTACTGAACGTCATGGCGCGCATGATTTTCGCGATTACGCGAACCGTGACGCGCTCAGGCGCGCTGCTCGCGACATCGCGGCGATAGATGATGAACACAATTTGACCATCTGGAAGCACAGTGCGGCTCAGTGTCCTGATCGGCGTCGACATGAAAACCCGTTGGTCGGGCACTCTGCCAACGGGCAGGGCCTCCAACTCGTGGAGCTGGCCGCCGCTGACGGCATAAACGCCATAGACGGTCGGGAGCGGGAATGGCGAGGATTGCGGCAGCGTAGTTGCTGGCGACTGGAGAGCCTGTCCAGGCGTCTGGACAACTGGCTTCGGTTCCGCGGTCGCGTTTTTCTCGACCGTGGACGCGGCTAGCTGCGGGGCTTGCTTTCCGAGCAGGCCAAATCGGCTAAGTCCCACGCACAGCGCCACAGCGAAAATGGCGACCATTGCTCCCCGTAGCAGCGGCGCGGCACCGGGCAAGTGCAATGACCGTTCGACTTTCCGCGACGTACTTTTCGCGGGAGTCAAGAAAACTGGAAGATGATCGGCATCCGCGGTCTGAGCTGGTGCCGGGTTAACCATCAGCAACGGCTCGCGCGGTTCGATCAATACCTCGCGCGCATCGATTTCCGAGCTTTCGATGAGTCGGTCGAGGGACTGCAGCGCTCTCAGTTTGTCGTGCTTCGAGTAGATGGTCTCGACGCGTTCGATCGCGGACTCGAGCGCCAGCGTCAGGCGTCTCGCCTCCACAAGGTTTGTGGGAGGATTTCGCCAAGCTTCTCTCCGAAGCTTGATGCGTGCGAGCTCGTAAACGGCATTGCGCAATTGCGCTGGATCGTCTTCGATGGACGTGATGACGCGGGAAAGAACCACCGCAAAATCAACCTCCGGTGATCTCGGCGCACGGTCCTTTTCGCTGCCAATGTCCTGAGGTTCCGGGGTCATCTAAAGCGCGCTCCCCCGCTCGCT
>DATEME010000507.1:0-1093 GCA_035275865.1 Candidatus Acidiferrales bacterium
ACGAAGGTGCTGTCGAAGAACAACCCGAAGGTGGCGTTCCGGGCGTTTGATTCGATCGACAACGCGCCGGAAGAGCGCGAGCGGGGAATCACGATTGCGGTGTCGCACGTGGAGTACGAGACGGGGAACCGGCACTACGCGCACATCGACTGTCCGGGGCACGCGGATTATGTGAAGAACATGATCACGGGCGCGGCGCAGATGGACGGAGCGATTCTGGTGGTGGCGGCGACGGACGGACCGATGCCGCAGACGCGGGAACACATTCTTTTGGCGCGGCAGGTAGGCGTGCCTTATATCTGCGTGTTTTTGAACAAGTGCGACGTGGTGGACGATCCGGAGTTGTTGGAACTGGTGGAGCTGGAAGTGCGGGAACTGCTCAAGAGCTATCAGTTTCCTGGGGACACGCTGCCGGTGATACGCGGGTCGGCTTTGAAGGCTTTGGAAGGGGATGCGAAGTGGGAGAAGTCGATATTGGATTTGATGGAGGCGGTGGACAAGAACGTGCCGTTGCCGCAGCGGGATGTGGATAAGCCGTTTGCGATGCCGATCGAGGATATTTTCTCGATTTCGGGACGCGGGACGGTGGTGACGGGAAGAATCGAGCGCGGCAAGGTGAAGGTGGGAGAAGAGATCGAGATTGTGGGTTTCCGGCCGACGATGAAGAAAACGGTGACGGGCGTGGAGATGTTCAGGAAGCTGCTGGATGAAGGGATTGCGGGCGACAACGTGGGGTTGCTGTTGCGGGGCACGGAAAAGGACGAGGTGGAGCGCGGGCAGGTGTTGGCGAAGCCTGGATCGATCACGCCGCACACGAAGTTCAAGGCCGAAGCGTACGTATTGACGAAGGAAGAGGGCGGGCGGCACACACCGTTCTTTACGGGATACCGGCCGCAGTTTTACTTCCGGACGACGGACGTGACGGGAGACGTGAAGCTGCCGCAGGGAGTGGAGATGGTGATGCCGGGAGACAACGTGAGCGCGGAAATCACGTTGATCACGCCGGTGGCTTTGGAGAAGGGGCTGCGGTTTGCGATCCGGGAAGGCGGCCACACGGTGGGTGCAGGCGCCGTGGCCGAGATTATTGAGTAAC
>DATEME010000508.1:0-16296 GCA_035275865.1 Candidatus Acidiferrales bacterium
TCATTGGCGTTGAACATTGCGAAGTAGTCGGCGACCTTCAACGTATTCCCGGTCGTCGACAGCTTCATGAACGCGTTGCCGTAATTTGGAGTCGAAGGAAAACCGTTCGTCAGCGGCGGATTCGCGCTGCCATCGCCGAAAACGCCGTTGGCAGCCAAGAAGAAGATATTCCCGGAAGTATCGGCGGCCATCGCTGTGTTTGCCATCCAGATTGCAGTTCGAGCATTGGCGCCGCTGGGCGCGATGTTGAGGACGGCACTTTGTTGCAGGGTGGTCTCGTTGTAAGCCATCACCCAGCCTTGGTATGGATCGACATCGCAGTGAGATGCCCAACTGAGGTAGATCGTGCCGTTCATCAAGAGCAGTCCTGCGCGTTCCTTATATTGCACCGGATTAAACGTGTCCGTCGTCGAGGTGCCTGGGATCGTATACGTCGCGGATATGGCCACTGGGCTACCGGACTGTTCGTTGCCGGTCGTGAGGTCGAGTGCGTGCAGCCGTTGGTGATAATTGCTGCTGGAATCCTGCGTCATAGCGACAAGAAAGATCGTTCCATGCGGCCCTGCCGACAAGTCGATCACTGGCGTCGAGGTGACGCCGATGTTCGGTGATACCTGACCACAGGAATCGACGGTGCCCGTGAACGACTCCCCGTTCGCGACGGATTTACTCCAGAGCTGGGCAAACGTGTCGGCGTCGAAAGCGTAAGCCATGTCCTGCTCAGTGACTACAAAAAGAACGTTGTGGACCGCGCCGTTGACGGTGAGGTTCGAGACGTACAGCGGCTCGGCGTCGACGTTGCCGCTCACGGGCAGAGTCGCCAACTTGCCGAACGTAGTGGAATTGACATTTGCTGTCGTGAGGATCGTTTCGTTGAGATTCTGGCCGGTGCGTGCATAGTCGTTGTGGTACGTGAGGACGTTGACGGTGCTGGTCTGCACGGGATTAACCGTAAGGGTGGCATCTGCGCTCGTCGCGTCGGGTGCTGTGCCGTTGGTGACGATAACTCGGAAGGTCGCGCCGTTGTCGGCTGTTGTAGTCGCGGGCGTCGTGTAGCTCGCGTTAGTTGCTCCTGAGATATTTTGCTGATTTTTTTGCCATTGATAGTTTAGGGGTGCGGTCCCCGCCGCGACGACTGTGAATGTTGCGGTCTGGCCGACCGTTACTGTGGCGTTTTGTGGCTGCGTCGTGATAGTCGGCGCGACGGGCGCGGCTGTCACCGTGAGCGAAGCCGCCGTGCTCGTTGCATCCGGCGCAGTGCCGTTGCTGACGATTACGCGGAAGGTTGCGCCGTTGTCAGCCGTCGTCGTCGCAGGCGTCGTGTAGCTCGCGCTGGTTGCCCCAGAGATGTTTTGCTGATTCTTCTGCCACTGATAGCTGAGCGGCTGTGTACCGCTCGCAACTACTGCGAACACAGCGGTCTTCCCTGCCGTGACCGAAACACTCGCGGGTTGAGTGGTGATCGTCGGCGCGACGTTTTTGGTCGTCCCAGTTCCCGGACCGGATGAACAGCCGGCGATCACGAGAAATAGTGAGCAAATAAAGGTTCCGGCGAGGCATCTCGCACGAGCGGCATTTCGGGCCGCGATTGTAATCATTCCGCAATGCTAGCGAAGGACTTCAAAAATGCAAGAGAGCGTGCGTACAGCTGTACCGAGCGCTGGTGCCTTAAGTTACGGCCACTGCTCCCCTTACGGTGCCTCGCTCGAAAGAACATGGAAACCTTGCCCGGACAAACCGTGTTGCAGAACTGACAACTTCACCCGAGGATTCTCTTCTCCCTGCACTGATTCCGATGGATCATAGTCCTAGTACTACCTTCCTTTTTCGGAGATGCCACATGCGCCTGCTCGGATATCTTTGTCTCGTGGCCATCCTCGCCTTCGTCCCGGCGAGTCTACCCGTAAGAGCCGCCGGCGATCAGCCGATTGGCGTGATTGAAGTCTCTCAGAACGCCAACTTGGACGGTCTCAGGGCCGCTGAAGGATCTGATTTTTATGCAGGCGAAGAGTTCGTCACCTATCAGGCCGGCGAAGTCCAGTTGCGGGTCCACCACTGCCGCATTGGCTTGGGCGCGATGACAAATGCGCGCTTCATGCCGGACGCGACGCCGGACCGTCTCCTGCTTATACAAGGAACGGCACGTTATTCCTGCCCTAAGGGCGCGGGGCTCCTGATCGACACACCAGCAGGAACCGTTCGCGGCGCAGATGCCATGCCGGCCTCGGGCATGATCGATGTGACCGACGCCCATAATCTTGTAATTTCTGCGTTCGATCAGGGGTTAGTGCTCGACAATGATGGTGAATTACATCTGATTGCGCCGGGTCAATCGTATCGAATCAATGTCCAGGAAGCAGACGCCGATGGGGGTGGGCAGACAATACCCGCCACAAAGAATCGTCGGCGTCGCAGGAAGCTCGCCATGATTTTGATTTTCGGGGGGCCCACACTCCTTGCCGGTTACGCAGGATGGCACCTACTAACAGAGAGCCCTTCTAAGCCCTGATAAGAGGACTGCTATCGACGGGCCTCGCAGGGTTTTGCTATGCCCAGTTCGCCCGGGAATCGAATCGAGATTGTAACGCGGTCACTTCCTACCGCTAATTTCTTCGCGGCTTCAGCGTGACGCGCATGCATTTTCTGCAGCAACAACATCGTCAACTTTGCGCGTTAAGTTCCCTTAGAGCGCCCCATTCTGGCACAAGTGGCGCCGTAAAATCGGTCACATACACCGCCGGAAACCCGGCTTGATTTCCGGCTTGAATTTGCTATGATTTGCGAGCCGCTTCACGGCGGCGCTTATCCAGAGTGGCTGAGGGGACAGGCCCTAGGAAGCCACAGCAACCTGGCGCAGATGCCAAGGTGCTAATTCCTGCCCAGTGGGGAGAGATAAGATCCTCAACGGACCGTGTCCCGGGCCTTTGAAGATTCAACTCCCAAACTGAAGTTGAAGACGGCTTGCACCTTGCCAATGCAGGTGCAGGGTCGATCTATCTTGGTGCATATCGGCTACGCGCCTGCCACCTTTCGCGTCTAACCACACGGGAGATAGGGACAGGCAGATGAGCCGGTGCGGCACCTCAAAAGGGAGTGGAGAACATGAAGTTCGCGACAAAGACAATCCATGCAGGGCAGCCCTCGGAGCCAGAAACGGGGGCGATAGTTGCTCCGATATTCCAGACATCCACTTACGAACAAGAAGCTCCCGGGCACGATAAGGGCTTCAGCTACTCGCGGACGAATAATCCGACCCGCGAGCGGCTCGAGGCGGTGATTGCCGAGCTCGAGAACGTGAAATACGCAGCGGCGTTTGCCTCCGGGCTCGCTGCGGAAAATGCCGTGCTGCAAGCGTATCTGCGGCCGGGCGACGAGATTGTGATCCCAAGGGACGTTTATGGCGGGACCTATCGGATTTTGAACAAGGTCTTCCAGCCGATCGGCGTCAAAGTCCGGCAGATCGAGACGGAAAATCTGAAGCTGGTCGAATCCAGCGTCAACGAGAAGACGAAGCTCGTATGGATCGAAAGCCCAACCAATCCACGGCTGCAGATTAACGATATCGCAGCTATAGCGCGCATCGCACACGCGAAAAGCGCATTTGTGGTGGTGGACAACACTTTTGCAACACCCTATTTCCAGCAGCCGTTTGAGCTCGGCGCGGACATCGTAGTTCACAGCGTAACCAAGTATCTGGCGGGCCATTCGGACGTGATTCAGGGCGCGGCACTGGCGAAGGATGCCGCGATATTTGAACCGATCAAGTTCCTACAAAATGCAACGGGAGCTGTGCCTTCGCCGTTCGATTGTTGGCTCACGATGAGGGGAATCAAGACGCTCGAATTGAGAATGCAAAGGCACGAGGAAAACGCCACCGCAATCGCGAAGGCGCTCGACGCGAATCCCCTGGTGCGCCGCGTCTACTTCCCCGGGCTGCCGAAACATCCGGGACATGACATCGCCAAGCGTCAGATGAGCGGCTTTGGTGGGATGGTTTCGTTTGAGATGGACGGGACGATTGATGAAGTCGTCTCGTTCGTTTCTTCGCGGCGTTATTTCACGTTGGGTGAGAGCCTTGGCGGAGTAAAATCGCTGATCTGCCATCCAGCAACGATGACTCACGCTTCGATTCCCGCGGAAGCGCGCGCCGAACTAGGACTCTCCGACACGCTGATTCGCCTTTCGCCAGGCTGTGAAACGCCTCAGGATCTTGTGGAGGATCTGACGGAAGGCTTGCGCGAATTAGAAGCGGCGCGGGCTGCGAAACAGGGCGCGACGGCGGCGGCTCGTTAGCTGCCGCTGTACTCGGCTGATTCTGGAGGGCCATTCTGCAGGTTCGGAGTGGCCCTTTTCTGTTGAAGGAGTGCTTGACAGGGCGTTGCGCGCATCCCAGAATTCAAGCACATGAAAATGGCGGGCCGTGGCTCGCAGGCGAGGGTGGCTACAACGTGAAGATAACGTTCAGAACGTTTCGGTCCTCCATCTATGCAATCGTCTGTCTCATCAGTTTTCTGATTGCCTCCTCCTTACATTCCTATACGCCGGCAGCACAAGCCGCGCCTCCAGCGTCTGCGGCAGCAGCTGCAACCGGACCTGCCGGATCGCCGATGGCAATCGGGGCATCGGCGCCGGATTTTGATTTGCCCGGCGTGGATGGAAAGAACCACAAGCTGAGCGACTATGCCAGCGCCAAAATCCTCGCGATCGTACTCGAGTCAGATCACTCCCCGGCTTCGCAGCTCTATGAAGGGCGCATAGGAAAGCTTTACGAGAGCTACAAAGATAAAGGTGTGGCGCTTGTGGCAATCAGTCCGGACAGTCCGGATGCGGTTGCGATCGACCAAATGGCATACACGGACGAGGGCGATGGTCTGGAGGATATGAAGGACGCGGCGGAGTATCGCCATATCGACTGGCCGTACCTTTATGACGGCGACAAGCAAACTGCGGCGAAGGTTCTAGGTGCGACGACAACCCCGGAAATTTTCATTTTCGATCAGGCGCGGAACCTGCAATATCGCGGGCGCATTGACGACAATATTGATGAATCGCTTGTGAAATCGCGTGACGCGCAAAGCGCGATTGATGCGCTGCTCGCGGGGCAGCCGGTTGCGGTGGCAACGACGGAGGCGAACGGTACTCCGATAAATTGGGCGTCGGGTAAAGCGAACGCGCAGGCTAAAATTGCAAAGATTGAGACTGAGCCGATCAGCGTTTCATTAGCTTCGAAAGACGAATTAGGCAAAATTCGCAGCAATCCCACCGGCAAATATCTCGTCGTGAATTTCTGGGCGACGTGGTGCGGGCCTTGCGTAGGCGAATTCCCCGATCTTCAGGAAACGTACCGTATGTTCCGCAACCGCGACTTAACGTTCATCACAATTTCCGAGAACGATCCCACGGAAAAGGCCGGCGTAATGGATTTCCTTCGGAAGGAACACGCGAGCAGCGAGAACTATCTTTTCAGCGATTCGAATGTTTACACAATGCAGGCAGCGTTCGATCCGGAAATGCCCGGCGCTGTTCCCGTGACTTTCCTCTTTGCGCCAAACGGAGACGTCCTGTATCAGCAGGTGGGCGATCTCGACACGATGAAATTGCGCCGAGCGATTCTGGCAAATTTGCCCGATACGAAGGAGTATCCGGGCGAGCAGAAGTACTGGTCGTCGTTGGCTGGGAATTGACGGGTCTTTTATCGAAAAGCCTTGTCTCGTTGACACAGCCCTACTCTCCACCTATAGTGCAGCCACGCTCTTGAAGCTCAGTCGAGGAGAATCCATATGAATAGCTTTGGTCGTAAGCGGTATCTTCGGTCAGCGAAATGGCCGCTTGCATTGGTCTGCGCGGCGGCAATGGTTGCATTCGCTTACGCCAGTTCGGCGCAGGATGCGGGTCAACCCGCATCCCAACCGGCTGCTGCGAACCCATCCTCTGCAGCAGGTGGGCAAGCCACAGGACGCGGACGAGGACGGGGACGAGGCATTCAGCCGGATTTAGAACACCCGGTATTGCCGATTGGCTCGCCGGCACCGGATTTCAGCCTGGAGGGAATCGACGGAAAGATTCACACGTTAGGCGAGTACTCCAACGCAAAGGTTCTCGCTGTAGTGTTCGAGTCGAATCACTGCCCCGTGTCGATCGCCTATGAGGAGCGAATCCGGGCGATCTATCAAGACTATAAAGATAAAGGCGTACAGCTGATCGCGATTAATCCGAACAATGCCGGTGCGGTTCGCCTCAACGAACTGGGATACACCGATTCAACCGATTCGATGCCGGAAATGAAGATTCGCGCGGCGCTCCGGCACATTGACTGGCCCTACCTCTACGACGGTGAGACACAAACGACGGCCGCGAAATTCGGTGCTGTTGCGACTCCCCATATTTTCATTTTCGACCAGGACCGCAAATTGCGCTACGAAGGGCGCATCGACGATTCGACCGACATAACGAAGGTAAAAACGCAGGACGCACGCAATGCAATCGACGCTTTGCTTGCAGGGCAGCCCGTGCCCGTGGCTTCCACACCAGCATTTGGATGCTCGACAAAGTGGCTTTCGAAAGCGACCGGCGTAAAGGAAGAAATGGAAGCGATAATGAAGGAGCCGGTTAACCTTTCGGCGGCAAGCGCGGACGACCTGAAGAAAATTCGCGCCAATGCCTCGGACAAGACCGTCGTCGTGGAATTCTGGTCGCTCAAGTGTAAGGACTGTCTGGATGAATTTCACGATTACGAGAATACGTATCGCATGTACCGCCGCCGCAAGTTCGACATGATCACGGTCTCGACCGACAGTCCGGGCGAGCAATCGAAGGTATTGGATTTCCTCCACGAACAATACGCTTCCGGCACGAATCTGCAGTTCGATTCAGCGGATACTAAAGCGCTTCAAGCGGCTGTGGGCGAAAAGTGGAAGTCCAGTGAACCTTTCGTCATGGTTATCGGGCCAAACGGCAACGTCGTGTTCCAGAAAGCAGGCAAGGTGAATATCCTGGAAGTACGGCGTCATGTGTTGGCGTCGATTCCAAACGACGGTCCATGGTTCGGCGTGCAAGAGTATTGGACATCCGTGATAAAAGCTGAGGGAAACAGGAACTAGCAGAAATCGATTGGAATCCGCCGCGAGCGTGCACGTGCTTGCGGCGGATTTGTTTTTGCGGCGATTTTCCCGAGTGCTCCGTGCTTTCGATCTTTGTACAAAGGGCGCGCTTGCGCTGGTAAACTTCTTCGCGTTATGACGAAGGTGCGATGGGGCGTTTTGGGCGTAGCGTCGATCGCCACGCGAAAGGTGATCCCCGCGATGCAGCGGGGCGAGTGGAGCACCATTTCGGCGATTGCGTCGCGCGATTTGGGCAAGGCCGAAGCGGCGGCAAAGTCATCGGCTATTCCGAAGGCGTACGGTTCATACGACGAACTGCTTGCCGATCCGGAGATTGAGGCGATTTACAATCCCCTGCCGAATCACTTGCACGTGCCGTGGTCCGTCAAGGCGGCCGAGGCGGGCAAGCATGTGCTCTGCGAAAAGCCTCTGAGCATGAGCGCTGACGAGGCGAAAACGCTGATTGCCGCGCGCGACCGTGCGGGCGTGAAGATCGGCGAGGCGTTCATGGTGCGCACTCACCCGCAGTGGCTGCGAACGCGCGCGCTCGTCCGAGAGGGCCGCATAGGCGAATTGCGGTCGATTCTCTGCCATTTCAGCTATTTCAATCGCGACCCGAAGAACCCGCGAAACATCCCGGAATGGGGCGGTGGCGCTCTAATGGATATCGGCTGTTATCCGATCAACATTTCGCGGTTTATTTCCGGCGAAGAGCCGAGACGCGTGTGCGCGTTGATCGAAAGGGATGCCGAATTCAAAACGGATCGGCTAACTTCGGCCATACTCGATTTCCCTTTCGGACAATCGGTCTTCACGTGCGGTACTCAGCTGAATTATTTTCAGACAATGATTTTTGTCGGGACGAAAGGGCGGCTCGAAGTCGAGATTCCTTTTAACGCCCCCAACGACAGGCCATGCCGTTTGGTCGTGGATGACGGGCGCGATTTTTTCGGTGGCGGCGCGACGATTGAGACGATTCCCACTTGCGATCAATACACGATTCAGGGAGACGCTTTCTCGCGCGCGATACGCGAAGGCGGCGAGGTCCCCGTCCCCCTGGAAGATGCGATTCGAAACATGGCTGTGATTGATGCGCTCATGCGCTCGGGGGAATCAGGCGCATGGGAACGGCCCCAGGTTTGATATTTCGTTTTGATTATTTTGTTTTGCGGCGTTTTGTTATGTTGGAAGGTTCAACCAGAGGACTCAACGATGCAGATGCGGCATGATTGGACGCGCGACGAAATCAGGCAGATATTCCGGCTGCCTTTGCCGGAACTGATTTTTCGCGCGCAGACGTTGCACCGGGAATTTTACGCTGCGGATGAAGTGCAGCTCTGCCGATTGCTTTCGATCAAGACAGGAGCATGCCCGGAGGATTGCGCGTACTGTTCACAAAGCGCCCACTATGACACTGGCGTGCAGCGTCAAGACCTGATGAACCCGGCCGATGTGTTGGCTGCTGCCGAAAGAGCGCGGGCCGACGGTGCGACGCGGTTTTGCATGGGCGCGGCGTGGCGGCAGGCGCCTGAGGGCAGAGATTTCCAGAGAGTGCTCGACATGGTGCGCAGCGTTGCCTCGCTCAATCTGGAGGTTTGCTGCACGCTAGGCATGCTGACGGAAAAGCAGGCGGCCGAACTTAAGGAAGCGGGCCTTACGGCCTACAATCACAATCTCGATACGTCGCCCGAGTTCTATGGCGAGATCATTACGACGCGCGTTTACGCGGACCGTTTACGTACGCTCGGTCATGTTCGCAACGCGGGCATTACGGTGTGCTGCGGCGGAATCGTAGGCATGGGCGAATCCGAAGAGGATCGCATCGGATTGCTCGAGCAACTGGCGAATCTCGACCCGCACCCCGAGAGCGTGCCGATCAATATGCTGGTGCGCGCCGAAGGAACGCCGCTAGAAAACGCGGATGACGTCGATACTTTCTCGATGGTGCGCATGATTGCATCAGCGAGAATTTTGATGCCCGCTTCGCGCGTGCGTCTTGCGGCCGGGCGACAGCAGATGTCGCGCGAAGCGGTGACGCTCTGCTTTCTGGCAGGCGCAAATTCTATTTTTACCGGGGAAAAGCTACTGACGACGCCAAATCCGTCCGCGAGCGCAGACCATCAACTACTCGAAGAACTGGGCATGAGGGCTATGGAGCGTGTCTGATTGTCCCAAAAACGGTCTTGTGGGACAACTGCGCCGGGAAATCGCGACCCTTCGCGAAGCGGCGCAGTTTCGCACTCTGGAAAATCCTGCCGGCATCAACCTCTACTCAAACGATTATCTTGGACTGGCGCGCGATCCGCGGTTGAGGAAGGCTACGCTGGATGCAGTTGCCGCGGCGGAATCGGTTGGCTCGACGGGATCGCGCCTTCTTTCCGGCAATACGCGCGAATGGGAACAGCTTGAGGCGGATTTTGCGGAATTCGTTGGGACGGAGGCAGCTCTTTATTTTGGATCAGGGTACGCCGCGAACATTGGCCTGATCTCGGTGATAGCAGGACGCGGCGACATGATTTTCTCGGACGCGCTAAACCACGCTAGCTTAATTGACGGCATCCGGCTTTCCGGAGCCGCGAAAATCATTTATCCCCATGCTGACGTCTCGTTCTTGTGTCACGCGTTGCATGAATACCGCGACCATCCCGGCACGAAACTGATTGTGACTGAAAGCGTCTTCAGCATGGAAGGCGATATTGTGCCCATCCAGCAACTCATCGAGTTGGCTCGCGATTACGACGCGGAGCTAATTGTCGATGAAGCGCACGCCATCGGGGTGTTCGGTCCGGCGGGACGCGGAGTTTGTGCGGCGCTGGGATTAGAGCGCGAAGTATTTGCAACCGTTCACACCTGCGGAAAGGCGCTTGCGAGCGCAGGAGCTTTTGTCTGCGGAAGCCGTCTGATGAAGGACTACCTTATCAATCGCGCTCGAACGTTCATCTTCAGCACCGCGATGCCGCCGTACCTCGCAGGGCAAATTCGAGCGGCGCTTGGTCTGGCGCGCGAGGCAGAGGATGCTCGAACACACCTGCGTGCAATCGCGACGGAATTACGAACGGCGCTCGTCGCGGCAGGTATCAGCTGCAGCGCGAGTAATACACAGATTATTCCTATTTATGTGGGCGAAAACGAAGCGGCCCTGTCGATGGCGTCGGATTTACAGAAAGCGGGTTTCGCGGTGCGCGCGATTCGGCCACCGACGGTTCCCGATGGAACTTCGCGAATCCGGTTTTCCCTCACCAGTTCCGTCTCGATGGAGGACGTGCGCCGGCTTGCTGTTGCGACGGAGACCGCCATGAAAGCAGTACAGTGCCCACCCAGTTCCGCGCATGCCTAGCCGCTTTTTTGTTACCGGGACGGATACGGGCGTAGGGAAAACCGTCGTTTCGGCAACTCTTTGCGCTGCGCTCGACGCGATTTATTGGAAGCCGATTCAAACAGGAACACGCGAAGGCACAGATCGCGCGACGGTTATACGCATTGCGGGTCTCGCACGAACTCGCACACTGCCCGAAGTGTATCGCTTCTCGCCTCCGGTTTCGCCGCATTTGGCCGCGCGGCTCGCCGGCGACAAAATTCAGCTCGGGGAGATCAACCGGCCGAAGATCGCAGCGAGTGAAAATCTGATTGTGGAGGGAGCGGGCGGCGTGTTCGTGCCCCTCAACGAAACGGATTTGACTACGGCGCTGATGAAGCGCCTCAAGCTGCCAGTGCTGCTTGTGGCGCGGACTTCTCTCGGGACGATCAACCACACGCTGCTTTCGATTGCCGCGTTGCGTTCAGAGCGGCTCGATTTGCGCGGCGTGATTATGGTGGGCAAGGTAAATGTTGAAAATCAGAAAGCAATTGAACACTACGGGCAGGTCCGCGTGATTGGAAAGCTGCCTGTTTTGCCGCGATTGGACCGCAACACACTCATCAAGGAATTTGATTCACATTTTGACAGGATAGCTTTCAGCGCATGAATAGTGACCTGCATATTTGGCATCCATTCACGCAAGCAGCGCTGGATCCCGCTGCCATAACCATTACGCGAGCCAGCGGCGCGTACCTCTATACGAGCGATGGGCGCCGCCTGATCGACGGGATTTCGTCCTGGTGGGTAAACATACACGGCCACGGACACCCCGCGATCACCGAAGCGATTGCAGCACAGGCCGCGAAGCTCGATCATGTGCTGCTCGCAGGCTTCACGCACGAGGCGGCAGAGATCCTCGCCCACAGGCTGCGGAGAGTTCTGCCGGCGGCATTAAAACATCTGTTTTTCTCGGATGACGGCTCGACAGCGGTTGAAGTCGCACTGAAGATTGCTGTGCAGTACTGGGCCAACGTGGGCCGGCCCGAAAAGAAGTCGATTGTGGCGCTCGAGCATGCGTATCACGGCGACACGGTCGGGGCGATGTCCGTAGGGGCGGAATCGGCGTTCACGGAGCCGTTTCGGTCGCTTCTCTTCCCTGTTCACCGCGCCCATTCTGCTTACTGCTACAGGTGCCCTGTGGGAAAAGAACGGGCATCGTGCAGCATCGATTGCGTCGAGAAGCTCGCGCGGCTGCTCGAGGAAAAGAACGATCAGATTGCGGCTGTGATCGTCGAGCCGCTATTGCAGGGCGCGGGCGGAATGATCGTTCATCCTGTGGAGTTTCTGCAGAAGGTGCGTAACCTTTGCACGGAACATGGTGTGCTGCTAATTGCAGACGAGGTTCTCACCGGCTTTGGGCGCTGCGGCAAAATGTTTGCATGTGAACTCGCCGGCGTGGTTCCCGATCTGATGTGCTTATCGAAGGGCCTGACCGGAGGCGTACTGCCGATGGGGGCCACGCTGTGCGGCGATGCGATCTACGATGCTTTCCTCAGCGAAGATCGGACTCGGACGTTCTATCACGGGCATTCGTACACGGGAAATCCGATTGCAGCCGCGGCAGGCGCGGCCAGCCTGAAGATTTTTGAAGACGAGCCTGTTTTTGAGCGCATTTCCACTATTTCAAGAATCCACGAAGAGCGCCTCGCCAAAATCCGCAACCATCCCGCCGTGGGTGACGTTCGCGCAATAGGAACGATGGCGGCGGTTGAGCTGCGAGCCGATGACGCGGGATACTTTTCGAAGCTGAAACCTCGACTCTACAAATTCTTCCTTGATTCCGGCGTGCTACTTAGACCGCTGGGAAATGTGGTCTATGTCTTGCCGCCCTACGTCACTTCTGCGGCCGACCTCAATTTCGTCCACGATGTAATTGCCGAATCGCTCGACCGAATTTGCGCCTGATCCGCCCTTTCGAATAGCCCTTCCCGGATTCAGCCAATCCGTAACGTCAACGCACAAAATACAAATGGTAGTCCCCCGCCGCAAATCTGGGTTGAGCGACGCGATAACGCTTACTGCAAAAAGAGTGGCTCCGGGGCCTGGACTCGAACCAGGATAACCAGCTCCAAAGGCTGGCGTGCTACCGATTGCACTACCCCGGAATCGCCGAAAGCGCGGGAAGCGCTCACGAGACGCTCTGATTTTAGTGCCGAGCCCCAACATTATATCAGGCAACGAGCGAAACGCAGGACAGTTGGTCCTTCTATAAGTCTCCGGCTTACCGGCGCGCCAGCGAATAATCGCGCTTTGACGGATGAATCCTACGTCTACTGGATGATCGCATTCTGAACTAAGGGACGGGTTCGATTGTCATATGAATCGCACCCAGCAAAAATACGGTTCATCATGCGTATCGGACAGGTTGCACCGCTGTATGAAAGTGTCCCACCGCTGCGTTACGGCGGCACAGAGCGCGTCGTTTCATGGCTCACAGAAGAACTAGTCAGAAACGGCCACGAGGTCACACTATTTGCGAGCGGAGATTCGCGAACGACGAGCAGACTGATTCCCTGTTCGCGCAGATCGCTGCGCACCGATCCCGATTGCCGTGACTACATTGCGCATCACATTGCGCTGATCGAGCGCGTCGCACAGGCGGCGTCACGATTCGACATCATTCATTTTCACATCGACTATCTTCATTTCCCCTTCAGCCGCAATGAGAGACTATGCCAGATCACGACGCTCCACGGCCGCCTCGACCTTGCCGACCTCGTGCCGATCTATCGTGAATTTCGCGAGATGCCCGTCGTCTCGATTTCGCGCGCTCAACGCAAACCGCTACCGTGGATCAATTGGGCAGGTAACGTTCACCACGGTCTTCCTCCAGACTATTACCGCCTCGATAGTGGTTCGCGTGGATACCTCGCATTCATTGGACGAATTTCGCCAGAAAAACGACCCGATCGGGCTATCGAGATCGCCAAACGGACCAGAATTCCTTTAAAAATCGCCGCAAAGATCGACCGTGTCGATACGGAATATTTCGAGCGTGAAATTAAACATTTGCTCTCGGATCCCCTGGTCGAGTTCATCGGCGAAATTACCGATTCAGAGAAACAGGAATTCCTCGGAAACGCGCTTGCTTGTTTGATGCCCATAGATTGGCCCGAACCTTTTGGAATAAACATGATAGAGGCAATGGCGTGCGGGACGCCCACTGTGGCGTTTCGTCACGGCTCCGTTCCTGAAATCATTACAGATGGTCTGAATGGGTTTATCGTCGATAGCGTGGAAGAGGCGGTCGAGGCAGTTTCTCGCGTCCCTGTGCTCTCGCGGGCCGACTGCCGGCAGGTGTTCGAAGAGCGGTTCACGGCAGGCCGCATGGCTGCCGACTACCTTCGCATTTATGAAGAGCAACTTTGCGCATCAGCATCCGCCCGGCAAATTTCCTCAACAACGATAGCCTCCAAAACCGCGAGCTTAGCATCCCAATAAAAACACCGGGAGCCGGCGCCGAGTGAAGGACGTCATCGAAGTCGACAATCAATACTATGTGCTCGCCACGTCGAGTCTCGCCGACGATCGCAGCCGCGTCCTCAAGTACGGAAGGACTTTTGCTGTTTTTAACCGCTTCGGAGATATCGAATCCCTCGGCCTCGGTGAACAGGGCATTTATCATAAGGGTACGCGATATCTTTCACGCTTCGCGTTGAAGTTGGGAGGCGAAGCTCCGCAGCTGCTTCGCTCGACTATCCGAGACGACAACGCCTTCTTCACGGTAGATGCGATGAACGTGGATCTCTCAGACGGCGAGTTTGTATCGATACCGCGCGGAGACATCCACGTCTTTCGGTCGAAATTCCTTCGGGGCGGCGTTTGCTATGAGTTCGTCCGGCTTTCCAATTACAGCCTCGAGTGGCTCGAGACCTTCATTACATGCGAATTCGAAGCGGACTACCGCGATATTTTCGAGGTGCGGGGAACGCGGCGCGATCGCAGTGGGGTCTGCCTGCCTCCGGAAATAGGCGAATCGGGGATCGCATTCCGCTATGAAGGTTTGGACAAGGTCGTGCGACGCACGCGATTGGATTTCTCAACCAAGCCAAGTCAAATCGGCCCGGCCGGAGCTCGCTTTGATTTTGGTCTCAGGCCGAAGGAAGAAGCCGCGCTGTACATCACCGCGTCATTCGAAGAGGGTGATCGTCGCAATACTGTCTTTGCGTTCGACGATGCGTTGCGACGCTCGGCTGCGGAAGTTGACAGCGCCAAACGAAACCATGGAAGCGTGGTTGCTTCCGATCCTCGTCTGAACGCGTGGCTCAGCCGCTCGGCGGCGGATATCGAGATGATGATCGCCGGGAATCCCGAAGGCGCCTATCCGTACGGCGGAGTGCCCTGGTACAACACGGTTTTTGGCCGCGACGGAATCATTACAGCGCGGGAGTGTCTGTGGCTAAGTCCAGAGATTGCCAAGAGCGTATTGAAATATTTGGCGGAGACACAGGCCAAAGAATGCAACGCCGAGCAAGACGCGGAGCCCGGAAAAATCATTCACGAAATGCGCTGCGGCGAAATGGCCGCGCTGAAAGAGATTCCGTTCGGTCGATACTACGGCAGCATCGATTCCACACCGCTTTTCATCATGCTCGCGGGCGATTATCTGGATCGAACCAATGATCTCGCGTTTATGCAGTCAATTTGGCCGAATCTGCTTGCCGCATTACAGTGGATCGATGAGTACGGCGACGTGGATTGCGACGGTTTCGTGGAGTATAAGGCCAAGAGTTCCCGCGGTTTGGCTCAACAAGGATGGAAAGACTCGCATGACGCTGTGTTTTACGACGACGGCCATATTGCTGAGCCGCCAATTGCGCTATGCGAGGTGCAAGGGTACGTCTACGCGGCTAAATTGGCAGGAGCAAAGCTTGCGCGCGCATTCGACTCGCCGGAATTCGCCCGGAAGCTCACACAGCAAGCCCACGATCTCCGGGAAAAGTTCAATCGCGATTTCTGGGACGATGAGCTAGGCACTTTTGTGCTGGCCTTGGATGGCGCGAAAAAGAGATGCCGGGTGAAAGCCTCCAACGCCGGTCACTGCCTATTTTCCGGCATTGCAACGCAGGAACATGCCGCGCGTGCCGCCGAATCTCTGCTCGGAGAAGATCTCTTTTCCGGATGGGGCATCCGGACGCTAGGAAGCTCGGAGCTTCGTTACAACCCTATGTCGTACCACAACGGCTCAGTGTGGCCTCATGACAACGCGATAATCGCGCGCGGGCTCGCGCGTTACGGCTTTCATCAGCAAGCGGCCAACGTTTTTTCGGCGCTGCTCGACGTCAGCGAAACGATGGAATTGCGGCGATTACCAGAGCTCTTTTGTGGCTTCCATCGACGTTCCCATTCTGAGGGACCAACGCTCTATCCTGTTGCTTGCTCTCCGCAATCCTGGGCGGCCGGCTCCGTGTATTTGCTGCTTGAAGGTTGCCTGGGCGTCACGTTCGATCCCGCGAGACGCGCCATTCTTATGTCTGGCAAATGCCTGCCGGATTTTCTGCACGAACTCACGATCACAAACCTGCGAGTGGGCGATGCAACGTGTGATGTTCGCATCGAACACGATGGCAAGTCGCTTTGCGGAACGATTCTGCGCCAGAGCGGCGACGTAACTCTCGAATCCTGACCTCGCGTGTGGCCTTAGAATAGACCAACCGGATAGGCTCGGGCCTATAACCGCCCACTCACGATTGTTTTGCCGCTGCGCATTCAATTTGCTAGGCTTCTAAGCGCTTCCTTCACGGAGAGGTGTCCGAGCGGTTTAAGGAGCACGCTTGGAAAGCGTGTGTTGGGGAAACTCAACCGTGGGTTCGAATCCCACCCTCTCCGCCATCCTAT
>DATEME010000509.1:0-2660 GCA_035275865.1 Candidatus Acidiferrales bacterium
TCGGCGGTCTCGTGATCGTAACCGATCCGTTCTTCAACAATCGCGCAGCGCAGCTCGCCGCGCTGGCGCTGCGCCACGCGATGCCTACCGTCTTTCACACGCTCGAATTCGTCACGTCTGGCGGCTTGGCGGGCTATGGCAACAGCAATACCGACTTGTGGCGACAGATCGGCACCTATACCGGCCGAATTCTCAAGGGGGAGAACCCGGCGGACCTGCCGGTGATGCAGCCCACCAAATTTGAACTGCTCATCAATCTCAATACCGCGAAGGCGCTCGGCCTCGAAATTCCGCCAACGCTGCTCGCGCTCGCCGACGAGGTGATCGAATGAGCAAGTGTGTTGTTGGCTCAGGCGGATTGCGGCTGCCATACAGCATTATCGCGGAGCATAGCGTTGAGGTTGTGATCATTTTTCGCATGACGGCGACGATGATGACCTTGGATTTTTTGTCGGCGGCGGCGAGGCGTTTGTGGAAGGCTTTGAGGGCGGGACTGTAACGGCTTGCGCTGAGGGCGGCCATGTAGAGGACGTTACGGACCGGCATCCGACCACCGTAGATGCTGCGGTGCCCCTTGAGCTTGCCGCTGTCGAAGTCATAGGGTGCGAGGCCGACGAGGGCGGCGATCTGTTTGCGGCTCATCTTCCCGAGTTCTGGCAACAGGGCGATGAGTGTGAAGGCCAGCACAGGGCCGACGCCTGGCATGGAGGTCAGCAGCTCATAGCGCTGAGCGAGAGCCACATTGGCGGCAACCATCTCGGCCAGGCGCTTGTCGAGGAGGCGGATATCGGCCTCCAGTCGCATCTGGCGGCGTTTGCTGAGCCGCCTAAGCATGGCATCTTCGAGATGAGCCGCCTGGTTCTCGGCCGCAACATGCTCGTCACACAGCTGTCGCCGCATGGTCACGATCTCGGCGAGCCTTTCGGCCGCAGCGTCCCGTTGCACAACTCGTGTCGGCATAATCGCGACATACTCTGCGATCAGCCGCGCATCGAGGCGATCGTTTTTGGCCAGCACGCCGCGGGCGCGGGCGAACTGACGAAGCTTGTTCGGGTTGATACGTCGCACCGACAGCCCCGCTGCGAGCAGGGCACGGATGATCCCGCGCTCGTAACCACCGCTCGGCTCAAGGCCAATCGCGGAGACCGTGAGCGGGCGCAACCTTGCGACCAGCTCGGCCCAGCCGGCTGTGTCGTTACTCACCGAAAAGAACCACCCCTCAGGCAGCACCACCACGTCCAAGCGGTCCTTCGAGACGTCGACACCGCAGAAAGAAAGCATGGCCATCTTCGTATCCCATCCTTGCTGATGCGGGCTCGTGCCCTGGCAACTGTTCGGGTATGGAAGAAGCGACCGGAGCACCAAGCTCATTCGCGGTCTCACATCCGAGGCGGCTGCGGGCTTCCAGTCACGACGGGGGCTGAACCATGACGACTCGGCCCCTGTCACCCCTCACAATGCTCCTTTCTCGACATACAAGGCGGCGCGAGTTCATCGCACTTCTCGGCAGCTCGGCAGTCGCGTGGCCGCTCGTGGCGCGCGCGCAGCAAGCGGCTAGGCCTTGACGCGGGAATAAGACAATTTGGTTGCTGCCAGCCCACGGCCGCTCCACATCGAATTGCGGACTCGCCAGTTGGCATCAGCTTCGCACAACAATGGGGGTCTCAATGACTGGAAGGATGAACCGCCAGATCTTGTTAAAGACTCGACCGGAAGGCGCACCCAGCCCGGATAATTTCGAGCTGACGGAGACGCCGATACCAGAACCGAGCGAGGGCGAGGTGCTCCTGCGCATTCTTTACCTTTCGCTTGACCCATACATGCGTGGTCGAATGAATGCCGCAAAATCGTATGCGAAGCCGGCTGAGATTGGACAGCCAATGGTGGGTGGCACGGTCGGCGAGATCGTCAACTCGCGCCATCCAAACTTCTCAGTTGGTGATGTCGTTCTCAGCTATGGCGGTTGGCAGGAATACGCGATTTCGAATGGCCAAGGGTTGCGCAAGCTCGATGCGACGATCGCGCCGGTGTCAACGGCACTCGGAGTTCTCGGGATGCCGGGGATGACGGCGTATGTCGGTCTTCTCGAGGTCGGCCAGCCGAAGCCCGACGAAACTGTCGTCGTTGCGGCAGCCTCTGGCGCCGTCGGGTCGGTAGTCGGACAAATCGCCAAACTCAAAGGGTGCCATGCGGTTGGAATCGCCGGCGGGTCTGGCAAGTGCCGTTTCGTTACCGGCGAGCTGGGTTTTGATGCTTGCGTCGACCATCGCTCGCCCGATTTTGCCAAGGAGCTGGAGGGTGCTTGCCCCAAAGGCATTGACGTTTATTTCGAAAACGTGGGTGGGGCCGTGCAGCAGACTGTGTGGCCGTTGCTCAACGATTTTGCGCGCATTCCAGTCTGCGGCCTGATCGCGCAATACAATGCGACCAGCCCGAGGCCCGGCCCCGACATGTTTTCAGTGTTGCGTAAGCGCCTTCTCCTGCGTGGGTTCATTGTTTCCGATTTTGCACCGAAACAACCAGACTTTTTGCGCGATGTGAGTGAGTGGGTGCGAACTGGTCGCCTCAAATATCGCGAAGATATTGTCGACGGGCTGGAAAAAGCGCCTGCTTCTTTTATTGGCATGTTGCAGGGCAAGAACTTCGGCAAGATGCTGGTA
>DATEME010000510.1:0-1871 GCA_035275865.1 Candidatus Acidiferrales bacterium
CCGCTGAGACAACTCCGGTTCGGCGAGAGCGACCTGCAGCAGATTCTTCTCGGCATCGATGGTGATCTGATCGCCCGTGCGAATCAGACCGATGGGCCCACCCTCCTGCGCCTCGGGCGTGACGTGGCAGACGATGAAACCGTGCGATCCACCGGAGAAGCGGCCATCCGTGATGAGCGCCACGTCTTTGCCAAGGCCCGCGCCCATAATTGCGGATGTTGGGGTGAGCATTTCGGGCATGCCGGGTCCGCCTTTCGGGCCTTCGTAGCGGATCACGATCACGTCGCCCTTCTGAATTTGTTTTTTCTCAAGCGCTTCGAGCATCGCCTCTTCGGAATCGAAGACATTCGCGGGTCCTGAGAAGCGAGTTCCCTCTTTGCCGGTGATTTTTGCGACCGCGCCCTCAGGCGCGAGATTTCCCTTGAGGATTTGAATGTGGCCGGTCTTCTTGATCGGGTTCGAGAGAGGACGAACGATCGGCTGGCCGGATTTCAGGCCTGGGAGATCTTTCAGGTTTTCGAGCACGGTCTTGCCGGTGACGGTGAGGCAATCGCCGTTGATCAGCTTGTCTTCGAGCAGCATTTTGATCACGCCAGGAATGCCGCCGACGACGTGCAAGTCCTCCATAACGTATTGGCCGCTCGGCTTGAAGTCGGCGAGAAGCGGCGCGCGATTACTGACGGATTGGAAATCATCGATAGTGAGCTTCACTCCGGCGGCGCGCGCCATCGCGATGAGGTGCAAGACGGCGTTTGTCGACCCGCCGAGGACGGAGACGATGACCATCGCATTTTCGAAGGCTTCGCGCGTCATGATGTCGCGAGGCTTGATATCGCGTTCGAGCAGAGTCTTGATCGCGGCGCCAGAGCGGAAGCATTCATCGAGCTTAAGAGGATCGGTGGCGGGCGTGGATGAACTGTACGGAAGCGACATCCCGAGCGCTTCGATCGCCGACGCCATCGTGTTGGCCGTGTACATTCCGCCGCAAGCGCCTGCTCCGGGACACGAGCTGCGCACGATCGCCTGCCGCTCTGCTTCGGGAATATTCCCGGCGATGAATTCGCCGTAACTCTGAAAGGCGGAAACGATGTCCAGCTTCTTGCCGTCGACATGGCCCGCGCGAATCGTGCCGCCGTAGACCATGATCGAAGGGCGGTTCAAGCGAGCCATCGCGATGACGCAGCCGGGCATATTTTTGTCGCAGCCGGGGATGGAGATGTTCGCGTCGTACCACTGCGCAGACATCACGGTTTCGATTGAATCAGCAATCAAATCGCGGGATTGGAGAGAAAACGACATGCCTTCGGTGCCCATCGAGATGCCGTCGCTGACGCCGATGGTGTTGAAGCGCATTCCGACGAGGCCGGCAGCCGCGACGCCCTCTTTTACCTTTTCCGCGAGCGAGAGCAAATGCATGTTGCAGGTATTGCCTTCGAACCACATGCTGGAGATACCGACCTCGGGTTTCTCCATATCCTTTTCGGTGAGGCCCGTGCCGTAAAGCATCGCCTGCGATGCGCCCTGAGATTTGGGCTTGGTAATGCGCGAGCTGAATTTGTTGGCTGTCATAGCGCCTTTCCAGATTCAAGGGTCTGAATTTTAGTTTGTATGAATAACCTCAAATTTTGCTTGAAGAAGCGCTAGAAAGCGACTGCTTTTCCGTTGGCACGCGCGGAGTGCCGCGATGCAGCGCTGCTATTCTCGCCGCAGGCGATACAAGACGTGGCGGCGCGCGCGGTGACCGACCGGAAATTTTGGCTCGTCGAAATCGTCGGCAGGATCGTGAGTCATATTCAGCTTTTCCATCACGCGGCGCGAGCGCATGTTCGCCTCGGCCGCAAGCGCCACGAGCGCATCCAGCTTCAAGTCCT
>DATEME010000511.1:0-2147 GCA_035275865.1 Candidatus Acidiferrales bacterium
AAGCGCCCATCTCCTCTTCGCCAAAGATGATCTGCTCAGTGATACGTAATCCCAGCAACTGATGGAAGAATTCGCGGCAAGCCTTTACATCGCTAGCAAGCAAGTTGAGATGGTCGAGCCGCTTTGGAGCAATCCCGCGCGCGACGTATCCCTGCGGCAGGTTCTTGAACGCGCGCCTCTCTCCAGGTTTTATTTCGTGGCGTTCGGTGGCGAAGTATAGTTCCAGCAGGTGATCATCAGGCGAGCGGAATCGGAACGCCGGTCCGTGCCCGAAGCTGGGAGTTTTCCACTCGCCACTCACGCCGTGGGCTTTCAGGTGATTCACGATTTCTTGTAGCACTTCCCCGCTGCGCATGCGAAAAGCGACGTGACCGAGTCCGGGCAGCGCAGCCAGCGTTAACTGGAGTGTGTGGCGTTCATAATCTCCCCAAGCGCGGAGATAAACCGACTGCGGCGCGCGGCCGCTCTCGTGAAGCCCAATCACGTCCTTAAAAAAATTGGCGCTCTTCTCCAAATCGGGCGTGAGCAACTCCACGTGACCAACGTGGGCAATGTCGCCGAATTCCGGTTTATAGCTCATAGCATTTGCTTCTCCTGTCGCGAAACGGCTTCCTCAATCGTGTCGTAATACATCAGGCCTGCGGCGGAGAGCTTTCCGCGCATGTTTTCCAAATCCAAGTTTAGTTCGCCGCTGGCCAAGCGGGCGCGTTTGGCTTCCTCTTTAGTCACGCGTTTGAGAGCCGCAGTTGCGACGTCTTGCGCCCCGCGGTGCGGCACGACAACGACGCCGTCATCATCGGCCACGACTATGTCGCCAGGATTGACTACTGCGCCCGCGCAGACCACGGGGACGTTCACACAGCCGAGCGACGCTTTCGTAGTGCCCTTCGCGCAAATCACTCTCGACCACACCGGAAATTGCATGCGAGCGAGCTCGGCAACATCGCGGCAGCCCGCATCGAGAACGAGGCCGCAAACGCCATGCGCTTTGTAAGAGGTCGCAAGGAGTTCGCCGAAAAACCCGTCGCTGCATTCGGATGAAATCGCAATCACAAGAAGGTCACCGGGCTGACAGTGCTCTACCGCGACATGAATCATCCAATTATCGCCAGGATGAGTGAGCACCGTGATCGCACTGCCGGCTGCACGCGCACTTGGATAGATTGGGCGCATATAGGGCATCATTAGGCCTGTGCGTTCCATGGCCTCGTGCACGGTGGCGACGCCGCACTGACGCAGACTGTCGACGACTGACGGATCCGCGCGCGGAATATTGCGCACAACTGTCCCCATTTTCATACGAAGTCCTCTCCCACTGTTGGGAACACGCGCTGGTAGCCCTCCCCATACTGCATTTTTCTATCTGAGTTGCGCGCGCCCTGAACGCCTCTTTGAAGCGCGACGCGAGTGTAATACTCCCAGAGGTGTTCTTGCGCCTGCATGCTTTCGAACGCTTTACGCTTCATTTCCCAAACGGGAGAAATATCCAGAATCAGCTCCGGTCTCCATCCGCACCGCTCCGGTTGATGAGGTTCGAACAGAAACACGGGCGGCGCGCCTATGGCTGCTTCTGGCCCTTTGCGTCCGTGCGCCTGAGCGATGATTCGCGCCTCCTGGCAGAAGCGAGTCGCCTCAGGGTGGTCGAAATTGTAAGGGTCATGCGAAGAGTGCGTGAGCACCCATTGTGGCCGGAGCTCGCTGAAAATATCAGCGAGCTTTTCGAGCGCCGCCACGTCGGTACGAAGAGGATAGTCGCCGAAGTTGAAGAATTCGATGTCGGCTACACCCAAGATCGCAGCGGCACGTTCGGCTTCGGCTTGCCGCTCTCTGCGAACGCGCTCAATTGTCATGCCCGGATCTTTCCACAGCTTTTGACTCTCTCCTCTCTCGCCAAATGAAAGGCATACGACTTTGACAGACCAACCTCGCTTGGCATAGAGCGCGATTGCACCCCCTGCCCTCCAGACAAAATCGGCTGAGTGGGCGCTGACGACAAGGCCGTTCCTAGGTGCAGATTGGTCGATCATGGCTTCCTTTCGTTAGACGCCACGGGAAAAAACCGCATTGGGGATAACATTATCGCCCTAATGTTCCAAAGGCGCCGCGAGCAGCCGCTTCACGACTAGCGCCATCGGCACCGTAAAGAA
>DATEME010000512.1:0-4254 GCA_035275865.1 Candidatus Acidiferrales bacterium
TTGCCGGCCGCCTTCGTAACTCACGAAGAAGAACGTCCTATCTTTCCCGCTGTAAAGCTTGGGGATCGACAGCGGCCCGCCAAACACGCCGCCAAACTGATTCCGCTTCAGCTCTTCCTTGTTTTGCGGAAGCGTGAAGTAGTTTCTCGCGTCGAGTTTCTCGTTGCGGAAAAATTCGAAAAGATCTCCGTGGAATTCATTTGTTCCGGATTTCGTGGTCGCGTTGAGCGTCCCGCCGGGGCCGGAATATTCGGCGGAGTAGGGATTCGTCTCAACGTTGAATTCACCCAGTGCATCGATAGAGGTCTGGATATAGGTTCCGCCTTCGTGCTCTTCCGTGATATTCGCTCCGTCGAGCAGAAACACGGTCATTTGTCCGCTGACGCCGTTCACCACATTCCCGTTCACCGCCTCCGGCCGCACGTTCTGCGTATTTCCCGTCGCAGGCAGATTCACGTCTCCCGGCGACAGAGCGGCGAGCTTCGTGTAGTCCCTCCCGTTGAGCGGCAGGTCCATCACTTCATGATTCGTGATCGTCGTCCCTAGCGCGCCGGATTCCGTGCTCAGCACCGGCGTCGCCGCGGAGACGGTCACTTCGGTGCTGGTAGAGCCAATCGCAAGTTCCATATCGACTTCGGCAATTTGGGCCACTACCAGCTCGATTCCGTTTCGCACCGTCTTTTGGAAACCCGGCGCGACCGCCGTCACCGTGTAGGTGCCAGGATCGAGTGGTGTGTCCACGTAGCTCCCATTCGAGTCCGTTGTGAATGTTTGGGCGATATTGGTGGCCGTATTGGTGACGATCACCGTCGCGTTGGGAATCGCGGCGTGCTGAGGATCTGTAACTACGCCGACGATGCGTCCGGATTGAACCTGTGCGGAGATGGTCGCTGCCGAGAGTACAAGCAAGCCCAGCAGCAAAAGGAAACCCCACGTTTTCCTTGCGTGCATATGCATTCCCCCTTCTCTTGAATCCACCTCGATAATGGGAGAGTGCTCAGGGCCGCCTGTGTCCGAGCAAGCGTCGCCCCCAGTCCCAACTTATCGAGCGGCGCGAATGGTAGTACCATTAAAATTGAATTGTCAAGCAAAATGGAAAAATAATTTGGCGCCCCGAAAGGCCGGAGGCCTGCGGAATTGCCTGAACGCCTTGCAATACGCCAGTTTTCTTCGCACAGAGTCTATGTTAGACTCCCTCTGCTCTGAACAAATGAAACGCTCCAGCGCGCAAAACGTGCGCCGTACCGCGTGAGAGCCATATAATTGGCTGGTCCAATATTTGGCAGAGAATGTTTTATGCTGTCCGCTGCACTTTAGAGGAAATGCGATGAAGATCACGGAGGTCCGGACCCGAGTCGTTGAATGGCGCGGCGAAAGCGTGGCGCCGCAGCCGCACTTCTGCACCAATCCAGTCGATTTGCTCGATCTCGACGGCGATGCTATGGCCGGATTCCGTTTTCACGGCTGGCTCATCGTCGAAATATTTACGGACGCGGGCCTGGTGGGAATTGGAAACGCGGCGCTCGCGCCTCGAATCACGAAGCAGGTGATCGACGTCTACTTGAAGCCTTTGCTGATCGGCAAGAATCCCTTCGACTCGGAATTCCTGTGGCAACTGATGTATCGAAAGACGATGGCATTCGGCCGCAAAGGGATCGGCATGACGGCGATCAGCGCCATCGACATCGCGATCTGGGACATCTTGGGCAAAGCTGCCAAGCAACCTGTCTTCCGGCTCCTCGGCGGCAGAACGAAGCACCGCATTCCCGTCTACGCGAGCCGCCTCTACAGCCAATGCCTCGAAAAACTAGCTGCCGAAGCGAAGAGCTACAAAGATTGCGGCTACACCGCGATGAAATTGCGATTTGGCTGGGGCCCGCAGGATGGCGCTGCCGGCGTGCAAAAAAATCTGGACCTGGTTCGTACCGTTCGCGAGGTGATCGGCGACGGCGTCGACCTTATGGCCGACGCATACATGGGCTGGAATCTCGACTACGCGCGCCGGATTGTTCCACTTCTAGAGCCGTACAATCTTCGCTGGCTCGAAGAACCCGTGATCCCGGACGACATTTCCGGTTACGTCGCCCTCAAATCGATGGGCAGAATTCCTATCGCCGGCGGAGAACACGAGTTTACGCTCTACGGCTTCCGCGAACTCCTCGACGCAAAGGCCGTCGACTACATCCAGTTCGATACGAACCGCGTCGGCGGCATCACACAAGCCCGCAAAATCGCGGCTCTCGCGGAAGCACATTCCGTTCCCGTCGTTCCGCACTCGGGCCAGATGCACAATCTCCATATCGTCATGTCCAGCCTGAATTGCCCCCTGGCTGAATTCTTCCCTATCGTTGACGTCGAAGTCGGCAACGAACTCTTCTGGTATATCTTCAAGGGCGAGCCGAAACCCGTGAATGGCTATATCGATCTCCCTGACGACGTACCGGGCCTCGGCCTCACGATTCAGGAAAACGCTCTCAGCAAATTCGAAGTCATCGAATGAGCCGTTCGTTCGAGTATCATGTAATGTCTCCGCGGTACGACCAAATTCGATTGTGAGGCCCGATGGAACAGGCAGCAACCTCCGCAGCGAGCGTTTCCCGGCACGGTAATTACATCAATGGCGAGTGGATCACCGAAGGCCAGCCGCTCGAAGTCCGCAATCCAGCGAACATCGACGAAGTAGTCGGCGTGTTCACGAAGAGCGCGGCTTCAGGCATCGAACGCGCCGCCGCGGCAGCCGAAGCTGCTCTCCCCGGCTGGTCGGGAATGCCGGCGCCCGCCCGCGGCAATATCCTTTTTAAAGCCGCAGACATCCTCGATCGTCGCTTCGAGCAAGTTGCGGCCGAAATGACGCGCGAGGAGGGCAAAACCTTCCCAGAAGCAAAGGGCGAAGTCCGGCGCACCATCAACATCTTCCGTTATTTCGCCGGCGAAGGCTCGCGCATGCCCGGCATGACCGTTCCCTCCGAGCGCGACCGCGTCCACATGTTCACCTTCCGCAGACCGATCGGCGTCGTAGGCCTCATCACTCCGTGGAATTTCCCTAGCGCGATTCCCGCGTGGAAACTGGCGCCCGCTCTTATCTGTGGCAACACGGTGATCCTTAAGCCCGCGTCCGTTGCTCCGCTCAGTTCGTGGCGCATCGTCGAAGCACTGCACGAAGCTGGGATTCCCAAAGGCGTCGTGAATTTCGTTGTCGGCTCCGGCAGCGAGCTCGGCCAAGCGCTCGTAAATGCAGCCCCGCTCAAAGCCGTCTCGTTCACCGGCTCATGTCAAATCGGCCAGTGGCTCCATGAGCAGGCATCCAAGCGCCGCCTGCGAATCCAGCTCGAGATGGGCGCGAAGAATCCCACAATCGTCCTCGCCGATGCCGACCTCGCCACGGCCACCGAAAACGTCGTCAACGCCGCCTTCTTCTCCACTGGCCAGAAGTGCACGGCCACAAGCCGCGTCATCGTGGAGGACGCGATCTACGACAAATTCCTCACGAGCCTCATCGAACGCACCCGGCGCCTCAAAGTTGGCAACGGCATGGAGCCCGGCATCGACATCGGCCCCTGCGTCGACGAAGGCCAGATGAACACCGTCCTCCGCTACATCGAAATCGGCAAAAAGGAAGCCGGCGCTCCTAAGCTCGGCGGCAACCGCCTCACGGACGCCGCGCATGCCAAAGGCTACTTCATCGAGCCCACCATCTTTACCGAAGTCGACGAAAACATGGTCATCGCCCGCGAAGAAATCTTCGGTCCCGTTCTCGCCGTGATGCGCGCGCGCAATTTCGAAGACGCCATGCGCATCGCCAACAACAGCGCGATGGGCCTGTCGGCTTCGATTCAGACCAGCAATCTCTCGCGCGTCTTCGAATATCTCTCCGGCATGCAAGCCGGCCTCCTGACCGTGAATCTTCCCAGCGCGGGCGTCGAGTACCAGTTGCCCTTCGGCGGCACAAAAGATTCCAGTTTCGGCCCCAAGGAGCAGGGCCAGACGGCGCTGGAATTTTATTCCGACTACAAAACGGTTTACTTGAAGTACTGAAGCAGGTTAAATAGTCGTCCGCTGGGCTGCGTTTACGATAACGATCTGCCGCTTTTTGCAGTCGTGTGAATGCGCAGCCCCGGGAGGCGATAGCTCGCTCCATGGCGAACCTTGAGTGCGTTCTCTTTCTGCAGGCCACACCGAAGCACCTGATTGAACTGGCTCCCGTCGATCTGATCATCATCACCATCTATTTCGCTGCCGTCATAGCGGTCGGTT
>DATEME010000513.1:0-5117 GCA_035275865.1 Candidatus Acidiferrales bacterium
ACCGGAGGCAACGCTGGTTCGCCCAATCCCGTCGGCGAATATTCCGTCACGAGGAAATCGATCTGGATTTCCGGCGCCGCCTGATTCATCCGCACCGGCTGCACCTCGACGAAGTTGCTCTGCACCGCGGCGCCTTTCTCGAAGGTAATTTCGTATCCCATGATGTGGCTCATACCTTCGATGGCGGCGCCTTGCGACAGATTCTCCGCCGGTCCCGGATTGATCACCTGGCTTCCGATATCGCCCACAATCCAGATTTTGTTCACCTTGATCTTCTTGTCCGGACTGACCTGCAAATCGGCCACCGCCGCAAAATATCCAAGATGGCTGAAGTGGCATCCGAGCCCCATTCCACGGCCCTTAGCCAACGTCTTCGTCCCCCAGCCCGAATTCTTCCGCACTTCGCGCAACACGCCTTGCATGCGCGATGCGACAAACTCGGGCCCAGGACCGCGCCCACCGCCGCCGGAAGTCGCGGCCAGCGGCTGGTTATCCATCAAGTCCAGCCGGAACTGCAGCGGATCCTTGCCCGCCGCATGTGCCAGTTCGTCGATAAACGACTGGAAGACGAAAGCGATGGCGTTGCTCCGTGGCGCCCGCATCGCGCCCGTCGGAATCCCGCAGGGAATCAACGAATATTGCACCGACAAATTCGGAATGAACCGGGCAGGGAACTCATCCGCGCCGAGGTCGGCACTCGCGACAAATCGCCCGTTGTTTCCATAGCTGACGAAATGATTGTGCCATGCGACCAGCTTCCCTGACGCGTCCACGCCTCCCTTCAAATAATGGAAGCCGCCGGGGCGATAGAAATCGTGTTGCATGTCGTCTTCGCGCGTCCAAAGCAGCTTCACCGGCGCGGGGACTTGCTTTGCAATCCACGAAACCTCCGCCACGTAATCGTTCGTGAGCCGCCGTCCGAAGCCGCCGCCGATCCGGAATTGATGCATTGTGATCGCCGAAGGATCGACTCCGATCGTCCTGGCGGCCACTTGCAGCCCCGCCTGCGGAGTCTGGCTGGGTGCCCAAAGCTCCAACTTTCCGTCCTGATAATGGGCCGTGCAATTCTGCGGTTCGAGCGGTACGTGTGAAATAAACGGATAGCTGTAAGCCGCCTCTACAACTTTCGCCGCGCTTTGGATCGTGCCGTCGAAATCGCCGTCCGTCCGTAAAGTAGCCTGCGGCGTCTGTTTCGAAAACGCCTCTGCGGCGTCGGCAAATCCCTTGCTGCTTTGGGAAGCGGTCGGGCCTTCGTCCCACTGCACCTTCAGGTTTTTGCGCGCCATGTTCGCGTGATACCAAGTGTCGGCAACAACGGCCACACCGCCCACCAGCTCGGTCAGGTTCGTTCCGCCTTGCACGAGGAACGCATACTTCACGCCCGGCATCGCCTTGATTTCGTCTAGATTTGCGCTAACGGGTTTTCCGCCATACGTCGGACACTTCTGATAGACGGCGTAGAGCATTCCCGGCAGCTCGAAGTCAATCCCGTATTGCGGCTGGCCGGTGACGATTTTCGCGTTATCGACGCCCTTCACCGTCGTCCCGATGATCTTGTAATCCTTCTTATCCTTCAGTTTCAGCGAACTCGGATCGGGCGGAGCCAAAGTCGCCGCCTTCGCCGCAAGCTCACCGTATCCGAGCGACTTGCCGCTCGCCGCATGCATCACGCGGCCGGATGCCGTCGTGCACTCCGCTTCCGGCACACTCCACGTCTGCGCCGCGGCCATAATCAACATCTGCCGTGCGCCTGCGCCCACTTGTTGCATCGGAATCCAATTGTTCGGCGTGGCGGTGCTTCCGCCGGCGACCTGCGATCCGTATTTTGCGGCGTCGACGTCGCCTTGTTCGATGCGTACGTCCTTCCAATCAACATCGAGCTCTTCGGCGATCAGCATCGGCAGCATCGCCTTCACGCCCTGTCCCTCTTCGGGATTCTTCGCAATGATCGTCGCGATGCCGTCGGGCGCAATCTTAATGAATGACACCGGCAGCAAGGGCGCCTGTGGACCCCTTTGCGCAAAAACCTTCGTCACCGGCTCCATGTAATACGCAAGCAGCATCCCGCCGCCCGCGATCGCGCTCACTCGAAAGAAGGAGCGCCGGCTCAATTTCTTTACTGGCGTGTTTGGAACTGCTGTCGTAGTCGCCATGGTCTCCTCCTTTAATTGCCATGCCCGTTGCGGGATGGCGCGGTCTTTGCGGCAGTAGCCATCTCTGCGGCTCGATGGATGGCTCGGCGGATTCGGAGATACGTTCCGCAGCGGCAGATGTTCCCCGCCATCTGCGCATCGATATCCTTATCGGTCGGTTTTGGATTCTTCGCGAGCATTGCGGACGCGGACATGATCTGTCCCGCCTGGCAATACCCGCATTGCGGCACGTCGATCTCCTGCCACGCAAGCTGGCAGGGATGCTCTCCATCTGAAGAGAGGCCCTCGATCGTCGTAACCGGAACGCCGGCCGCTTCCGAGACGTGTGTCTGACACGCGCGCACCGCCTGCCCGCGCAAATGGATCGTGCAAGCGCCGCACATTCCGATGCCGCAGCCGTATTTGGTTCCTTTCAGGTTGAGCATGTCGCGCAGCACCCACAGCATGGGCATGTCCGCGGGCGCATCCACGGTCGTCGTCTTTCCATTCACGATCAGCTTGTAAGGCATCGAGACCTCCGTCATTCAGGCCGGACAAAAAGCGATGCGAAGACTGTACTACCGCCTCTCGCGGCCCGTCAATCAAGCACCGTGCCCGTGCGCCAACCGTCTTTACGCCAGGTCGCCAGACTTTGCGTCCGCTTTTGCCGTCGCCTTTCGCGGCGGCCGACCCGCCTTCCGATCGGGCAGCTCTTGCTCTGCCGTTTATGTCGTAGCGCCGCGATCTTGGCGGCGACTTGTAGCCCGTCTGGAGCAGGATGCGGAATAAGATTCGACCGGCCTTTTCCGTAACAACGTTCAGCGGACGCGCTTTTCCTCGCAGCAATTCCCCCGCTACGCTTGTCTGAACCCAAGTATTTCCCGGATCCGGTTGCGGAGGATTTGGTCCCTTGGGCTCGTTCCACTCCTGTGAAGCCACGCTATGAAATCTTTGATCCTAACGTGATGCTCGACGGGAATATCGGTCACGCAGACCTTCACCGGATTCAATCCTTCCGGAATACCGGCAACCCACTCTTTGGCGCGTAATGATGCAATACCGAGCGCGACTGCCTCGAAAAGGGAAGCGGCGGTCACCTGCACCGTGTGCTCCACATTATCGAGGTCCTGAATCGTAACGCGGCATGAGCGCGGCGGCATGAATCGAGTATATCATCTTCGCCTTATGTTCGCCATACCCGGATATGAACCTGCCACCTACAACCTGAAACCCATAACCCGTCTCCCTAATCGCAACGACAAAAAATTAAAAATCGATGTAACTCGCTGAAAACAAAGAGGAGGGACCACTTCTAATCGCGATAGCTGGGGGAAAGCCAGAGCGGGATTTGTCCGCAGCACGCCAACTTACATAGAATGTTGATCGCGAAACCATCTCGAAAGGAATATCATGCGCAAGACCAAGGCATACGCTGCAACATCCGCCACTTCTCCGCTGGGACCATTTTCATTCGACCGCCGCGACCCTGGCGAGCACGACGTCTCGATCGACATCAAATTCTGCGGAATCTGCCACACCGATATTCACCAGGCCCGCAACGAATGGGGCAACTCCGAATACCCCATGGTCCCCGGCCACGAAATCGCCGGCATTGTCACCGCCGTCGGCCCGAAAGTGACGAAATTCAAGCCGGGCGACAAAGTTGGCATCGGCTGTTTCGTCGATTCCTGCCGCATATGCCCGCAATGCAAGCGCGGACTCGAACAATATTGCGCGAATGGCACTGTCTTCACCTACAACAGCAAAGACAAGCAAGGCAAAACCACGATGGGCGGCTATTCCGAGCGAATCGTCGTCGACGAGAATTACGTCCTGCGCATGCCCGATAATCTGCCCCTCGACGCCTGCGCTCCGCTGCTATGCGCCGGCATCACGCTCTATTCGCCGCTCAAGCATTGGCAAGCCGGCCCGGGCAAAAAAGTCGCGATCATTGGACTCGGCGGCCTTGGACACATGGGGGTGAAACTGGCGCATGCGATGGGCGCCGAAGTAACGGTCCTCAGCCAAACATTGAAGAAGCAGGCCGACGGCAAACGCCTCGGTGCCGACAACTATTTCGCTACCTCCGACGAGTCGACATTCACGAAGCTCCAAAACCACTTCGATCTGATTCTGAACACTGTTTCCTCGGATCTCGATTGGAATAAATACCTGAATCTCGCCAACGTGGACGGCACGATGGTCCTGCTCGGCGTGCCGGAGAAACCGGTGCCGATGGGCGCCTTCCCGCTGATTGGCGGCCGCCGCAGCCTGGCCGGCTCGATGATAGGCGGAATCCGCGAAACGCAAGAGATGCTCGATTTCTGCGGCAAGCACAATGCCCCCGCCGACATCGAAATGATCCCAATCCAAAAAGTGAACGAAGCTTACGGCCGAATTTTAAAAAGCGACGTCCGCTACCGCTTCGTAATCGACATGGCCTCGCTCAAAGCAAGCTAGCCGCGCCGTCAATCGAGATCGCGATGACCGAATTGCGAACAGAACGGTTGCTGCTGCGGCGTTGGCGCGACTCCGATCGCAAGCCGTTCTTTCTCGTCAACTCGGATCCTCGCGTTATGGAATTTTATCCAAGGCCCTTCACGCGCAGGGAAAGTGATGAGGTGATGGATCGCTATGAGAAGAGTTTCAAAGAAAAGGGTTTCGGCCGCTTCGCCGTCGAGCGCTGCAGTGACCATGCTTTCATGGGGATGATTGGTTTGGCGATCGCAACCCATCCCACGCAGCGGGAGGCATTCATCGATTTCGGGTGGAGGTTATCGCCCGATTTTTGGGGCCAGGGATTTGCGACCGAGGGCGCCCGGGAGGTTGTAAAGCACGCCTTCGAGGACTTGAAGCTGGATGCGCTCGTGGCGCTTGCGGCCGAGGCGAACATGCGCTCGCGCCGCGTGATGGAAAAGCTGAATATGACTCACGATCCTGCCGACGATTTCGACGAGCCAAAATTTCCGGTCGGTCACCGCGCGC
>DATEME010000514.1:0-6687 GCA_035275865.1 Candidatus Acidiferrales bacterium
TGTACGACCACAATTTCCTTGTGCTCGATGGCGAGGCGCCGGGACCGCAGTACAGGATAGCGGTCCCATACGAGATTCATCCCACACGCGAGCCCCCCGCTGGCAGCGTGCACATCGACGGCCAAGAGGCGACGTACGTCAAAACGCTTACCGGACAGGACCGCGTCGCCTTCGGCCTGCAGGGTTTTGGCCCGACGGCGAGCGACTATGACTTTCGTATTTACGATAGCAAGGCCGGCGTTGCGGTGCGCATCCAGGGCGATCGCCCGCTGACCAATGCTTCAGTGTGGTCTATTCGAACCGTGCTCGCAGTCGAACCATTTATTGATGTGAAGGCCGATCCAGGTGGTGAATTTACGTGGACCTATACATATACCTTTTCTTCTTATTCGGCGGCGGCGCAGTGAGCCAATACCACATTGCCCGCCATCGTGCAGCGCGGCGCGGCACGCGGCATTGGCGCGACCGTTCTGCTGAGCGCAGTTCTGTACTTCGCTGCTATTGCAAACAATCTTCGCTTGTAAGGAAAACAATAATGCGCCGCTCCGCAATTGTGTTTGCGATTCTGTTGGCAGCCGCTGTTGCCTGGCCGCAAGCTGACAAGCTTCCGCCGAAAAGACCGCAACCCACTCCCGAAAAGGTTGTTGAAGAACACATTGCTGCGCTGAACGCGTGTGACTGGAACCGCATGATGGCGCAATATGACGACGATATTGAGTTCTGGTCGAAAGATGGCGGACGAGTTGCCGGGCGCGCGGCGATTGGCGATATGTTCCGCAAAGCGCTGCAGCCGCCTTCTGGCGGTGGACAGTGCGGCATGAAGATGAACGTCGAGCGCATGGTGCGTGTTGGCGACACGGTCAACGTGATGTGGCGCATGGAGGCGCCGTTCTTTGCGGAGCCTTACCGGGGCGCCGAAGCTTTCGAGACACGCAAAGGCCTGCTTGTGCTGCAGGTTACGACGTGGGACCCCAGCGCAATCAAAATGAAGAAATGATGAAGCTGCTCGTTGCGCCATCCAAACGCGCCGGCTCAGGGCGACTTCCGCTTGGAGACGGGGGAACCCCCGTCTCTACGCTGACTCGATTCGGAGGCCGGTGCGTTGTCGTCATCGCGTTGTGCATTGTCGCGTGCGCTGCCGCAGCGCAGGCACCGGCTTCATCTACCGCGAAAGCCGCGGCACCGCATCGCCTCTCGAAATCCGAGTTCGACGCGCTCTTCAAGCAGCTCTCGAATTGGGGACGTTGGGGCAAAAATGATGAGCTCGGAACCGTGAACCTCATCACGCCGCAGGTGCGGCTGCAGGCTGTGCGCGAGGTGCGGAGCGGTGTTTCCGTCTCCCTGGCGCGACCGATTGTTACGACTCCCTCCGTTGATAATGCGACGCCGTTGAAGGATGTGGTCACCGTGAACGTCGATGATAAATTCAACACGGATACGTACACCGTTTCCTTCCACGGCTTCGGGCTTTCGCACTTCGATTCACTGGCGCACACATTTTATGAAGGCAAGCTCTACAATGGCTTCTCAGAAAGCGATGTGACAGCCGCCGGTACGCGGCGCTTGGATGCCGAGCAGTACCACGACGGCATTGTCACGCGCGGCGTCCTGGTCGACATTCCGCAGCTGCGCGGCAAGCCATACCTCGATACCTCCGATGTGATTACTGCCGCCGATCTCGATGCATGGGAACGCCGCACTGGGCAGCACATCCGCGCCGGCGACGCGGTGTTCATTCGCACCGGCCGGTGGGCGCGCCGCGCCGCGCTCGGACCGTGGGACATCAGCCAGGCTTCGGCAGGCCTGCATCCTGACGCTGTAAGCTGGCTCAAGCAGCGGGACATTGCGGTGCTAGGAAGCGACGCGGCCCACGATGCACTGCCCTCGTATGTAGACGGTGTCGATTTCCCCATTCACGTTTTGACGATTGTCGCGATGGGTATGCCACTGCTCGACCAACTCGATCTCGAAAACATAGCGAAAACGGCAGCACGGCTGCACCGAACAACGTTTCTTCTGACCTTTGCGCCTCCACGTATTCAGGACGGCACCGGCTCGCTCATAAACCCGATTGCGACGTTTTAGCCATGCGAATACCTCACATCTACGGAGACCTATGTCATCACTACTGAAATATCACCTTACCCAAGCCGTCCTCGGATCGACTTTAGGCCTAACTTTTGCGCTTGCGCCGGTGCTGGCGCAAGCACCGGCAGCGGCCCAGCCGTCTCCGCAAGCAGCGGCCGCGCCGCCATCGAATGCTGCATCGAACGAGCAGTTAGGCGTCGATATTGACCGCTTCATTGGTGACCCGGCTGACACGCCCGTTCATCTCTCGCACGGCACGCTGCGCACGCACGCCATCCTAAGCGCGGGCAATCCTTACGAGGCCGGCGCGAAAGCCGCGGTCCTCGAGTATCGCAAAGAGCTCGCCACCGCCACGCTTCTGCCGGGCGCGCGTACGCCACTCGAGGCTTATGAAGACTCTTATTTCTTCTATGTGAAAAGCGGCGAAGGGCGAATCGACGACGGTAAGCAGATGTGGGACCTGCGCGAAGGAATTGCTGTGATCGCTCCGCCGCACGTGCAGCATCGCCTGGTGAACACGTCTTCAGACAAACCGCTGGAGATGATAATGCTCGATTGGGTGGGTGGCCCCGACGCCAAATCGTCGCTTATCGTGCGCGACACGCACCTGCTTCCATGGTGCGAAGAAGACGCGCACTGGAACAACACCTCGCGTTGTATCTTCAGCGCCGCCGACGGCCTGCTGCAGGGCGAACGCATCTACACCGTTTTTCTCGAGCCCTGGTCGGTTTCGCAGCCTCACAGCCACACGCCAGGCACAGAGGAGATATGGGTCAAGATCTCGCCCGGCAGCATTCCGATCCTCATGGGCAGTGAACTGCGCGAAATGGCACAGGACCAAGCATATCTCGTGCCGCCAAACGGCAAGACGGACCACTCGAACCTGAATATCAGCCACGATCGAGTCGAGAGCTGGGTGTACATTGCGCGCGGTCCTGCGACTCCTGGCCGCGGCCAAGGTGGACAGGGAGGAAGAGGAGGCGCTGGACGAGGTGGGCGTGGCCCGTCGAATCCCAACCTCTCGCGCGATACTACGGATGCGACGGTGCAGGGCCGGCCACTGAAGTAGTCTCTCCGGCTCTGGCCCTTGTTTGCGCGGATGCAGAGGTTGAGGACATTCTCAGTCGGTCAACCGGCGCAAAGCGACTGTTCTGCTTGGTTGGCTGTTGAGACTGGAATGCGAAAGGGAGCGGGCTGCGCGTGTGCGATGTGGACCCGTTCAGGAAACCCATTCAAGTCCGGCAAGCTGTGTGGCGCGGGAAGGTTCAGACACCGAAGACGAAGAACGCAGTCAGAGATATCCCGATTCCAGCTGAGATCGTGGACGCGCTCCGCGAACATATCGGCGACCGGATGGACGGGTTCGTTTTCACCACGAAGAATGGAACTCCGTGGAACGCAGACCTTCTGTTGAGGAGGCACCTCCGCGGGAAGCTCAAGATCGTGAATGGAAACGTGCATATGTTTCGCCGCACCTTCGCGACCCGGCAGCTTCACGCTGGCGTGCCGGTGACGGTCGTGTCCAAACTCCTGGGGCACGGCAGCATCTCAACCACTCTGAATATTTACGCCCACGTTTTGACCGAGCACACGGAACAATTCGAGCGCCGGCGTGCCAGAATTTTGGGCACTAAATAGGCACTTGAAGCGGATCGAGTTGCAGAAGAGAGGCAAGTCGCGTAATATCAAGGCGCGGGGTGGAGCAGCCTGGTAGCTCGTCGGGCTCATAACCCGGAGGTCGTTGGTTCAAATCCAACCCCCGCAACCATGGGCGCGACGAGGAAAAGCCTCGAAGCGCCCTTTTTACTTACATTTGGAAACGCTTCCGATTGAACTTTCTCCTTTGACTCAGGGCGAACATTGCCACGCTCACGCTTGGTTTGTTTCGTCCGCTCACGAGTAAATCTGCGCACTGGGCTGCGAACCCGGGGCTTTGTTTCACCGCGCGGCAGTTTCGAGCGGCTGCACATCGCGTTCGATCTTTTCGGCAAGCTCGTCTTCGGCAACTTCCAGGCTGTACCGCGTCTGAAGGTTCAGCCAGAAGGCGGGATTGTTTTTGAAGTAGCGCGCAAAGCGCAGAGCTGTGTCGGCCGTGATCGCTCGCTTTTCATTGACGATATCGGCGATCCGCGTTACAGGAACGCGGAGGTCTAGCGCCATCTTGTTCATACTCAGGCCCAACGGCACCATGAACTCCTCGCGCAAAATCTCTCCCGGATGTACCGGCTTAAGCTTTTTCGCCATTTTTCCCTCCTAATGGTAGTCCAAGATTTCGACTGCATACGCGTGGCCGTCGCGCCATTGGAAGCAAAGGCGCCATCGCTCGTTGATGCGAATGCTGTACTGGCCCTTCCGGTCACGTTTCAGCGGCTCAAGATGGTTGCCCGGCAAGGTCGCAAGCGTCTGCAGGTCGGGGGCCGCGTCCAGCATGTCGAGCTTTCTCTGCGCCGGCCGTTCGATGGATTTGAAGCGCGGCGCGGGCTCACGACGGAAGAGGCGTTCCGTGTCCGGGCAACGGAAGGTCCGAATCACGGCTCGAGACTATACTGTATCGCGTTAAATGGCAAGCAGGATAAAACCAATTGAGACAAGCTGATTAGCTTAGGTCGAATGATTGCTGGTATTCGGGGATGGTGACGGGCCAGGCGAATTTGGCTTTTATTGCGTCGCGTAAGCCGTTCAAGCCCGACGGTTCGCCATGCACCATAAAAGTTTGTTTTGGTGCGGACTGAAACCCAGAGAGCCAACGCAGCAGCTCGCTCTTCCCCGCATGCGCCGAGAGCTGCCCGATTTCCACGATTCGCGCGCGCACGGCGACCGATTCTCCGAAGAGGTTCAAGTATTTAGCGCCCTCCAGCAGTTGGCGTCCGCGCGTTCCTTCGCCTTGATAGCCCACAAGCAGCACCGTGCTGCGCGAGTCCGGCAGGCGATGCGCCAGATGATGCAGGATGCGTCCGCCGCTGGCCATTCCGCTGGCTGAGACAATGATGCAGGGCGCGACTACGTCATTGATCTTTTTCGATTCTTCCACGCTGCGCGTCATGTGCACTTCGTTCAGATTCAGCGGGTCACCGCCGTTGCTTTCCTGATGCGAGAAATCGAGATCGTGATCCTCGGGATGATTTTTGTAGAGTTCTGTCGCGCTGATCGCCATCGGGCTATCGATGTAAACGGGCAAATCGGGAATCCGCTTCTGAACTACAAGTTGCTTCAGGTAATACATAATCGTCTGCGTGCGGCCCACGGCGAATGCGGGAATCACGACGGCGCCGCCGCGTTTTGCGGTTTGGTTGATTACGTCGGCGAGCTCCGCGGCCACGTCGCCCGGCGGGTGGTCGCGATCGCCGTATGTCGATTCGCAGAGCAGGTAGTCGGCGCGCGCCGGCGATTCGGGATTCCTGAGAATCGGTTGATCGTAACGCCCGAGATCGCCGGAAAAGACGACCAAGATCTTCTTGCCCCCTTCGGTGATCGTCAGTTCCAGCCACGTTGAGCCGAGAATGTGCCCGGCGTCGTGCGGACGCACCGAAAATTGGGGGCTGATCTGGAACGCATCCGCGCGCGGAATATCGTGAAACTGCGTCAACGCCTGCTGCGATTCGGCAACGGTGTAGAGCGGCAGCGGCGGCGTGTGACGCGAATAGCCCTTCCTGGCGGCGTATTGCGCTTCTTCTTCCTGCAAGTGTGCTGAATCGGGAAGGAGTAAGTTGCAAAGCTCGCGCGTCGCCGGATTGGCATAGATCGGACCGCAAAAGCCGGCACGCGTGAGCCGCGGGAGATATCCCGTATGGTCGATGTGCGCGTGCGTGAGCAGCACCCAGTCGATTGTCGCGGGATCGACGGCAAGCCGGTCCCAGTTGCGTTGTCTGAGATCGCGCGATCCCTCGAATAGACCGCAGTCGACCAGCAGCCGTTTGCCTTCCGCTTCTATCAGATACTTCGAACCCGTTACCGTGCCCGCTGCGCCTAGAAAGGTTATTTTGGCCATAAGCGCGGTATTGTATGCTCGTCGCCCGAACGCGCCAGCACTTTTTCGGGGTGATGTGCGCCAGGCGTCGTTTTCTGCGCGATTTCGGGCGCAAGTGTTATAAAATCAGAGCTCCTCAACGGTGGGGCCGTGGCGCAGTTGGGAGCGCGCCTCGATGGCATCGAGGAGGTCGTGGGTTCGAATCCCATCGGCTCCACCAAGTCTATCGTAATGGCGCACGAAGGCTGAATCCGATATACCCAAAGCGACGCAGGAGCAACCGCCGCCTTTGTAGGCTATTTTGATGGCAAAAATGTGCAATTTTCTTCCCCTTTTCGACGCTTCGCTGGATTAACTGGTTTGTTTTCAGTGCCGTCGTGCCGCGGCTAAGAAATTGCAGGGCGGGGTCAGTCCCACACAGCGCACGTTCACGTCTTTTTTTCAAAACAGCAAGACAAATCGGTGCAGAAGCAGCATTGGGCCACGTTTTAGGATTCCCTGGGTTCGACATGTGAGGGAGTGCGGGAGGACATATGTCGGGCGGTCCCATCTTGGATATCTTTCGTTCGGAGGCTGGCCTCGCGCCACGATGGGTGGGCAATGCAGACGGGGTTGAGAGTGCGCACGTCCGC
>DATEME010000515.1:0-5364 GCA_035275865.1 Candidatus Acidiferrales bacterium
CTGGGAGCGCTGCCATCCGTATCCCGCGTTTCGCTCCTTTCGCTTTCCCCCTCTGGCGATTGCGATTAGAACTGATGCCGATCGTTTGTTTTCATCGAGTTACGTCGATTTTTAATTCTTGGCAGTTGCGATTAGAACGCCTCACTTCGCGATTCACCTCGTCTTGCGGCTCATCCCTCTCTCGTCGTTTCAGTTCCCTTTTCCCATTTTGGAACCGCCTCCGCAAAGCGGAGGATCGATTCTTAAAAACGGGGAATGGTAGCACGCGAAAAATCGGATTTCTATTGTGGAAAGTACGGACATAGTACTCGACGCGCGGACACAATCGAGAGGATAACCGACGGATTACTACCGGCTTGACGTGCTCAGCGGCAGCAAGCAGACTTGGGTCCATGATCCCGCAATACTTACACACATTATTTTGGGACACGAACCTGAACAACTTTAACCCCGCCGACTTCCCCGAGTACACTATCGCGCGCGTGCTGGAATACCTCTAGACGCACATTTGCCGCCTCCAGGCTCTGGTCCAACGTTTGCGGGAGCACTGAGGGATCAGCTCGGTCTGAAGCTGAAATCAGCCGTCGGGATAGTAGATGTTCTCGTCGTTGATCACATCGAGCAGCCCTCGCTAAACTAGGTCTGGTGGTATCCTCTTTTCTCCGCATGTCCAACGAATCCGCTAAACGGCTCTGGTCCTTTGACCACATCGCAGCCATCGCGCACCTCACGAAGGATGATGCGCGGCTGGCACAGCTTGTCGGTAAGGCGCGGGATTTTCATCTGAATATTGACGAGCTTGAATCGCCTTACGATGCGCTGCTTGAGGCTATCGCTTATCAGAGCATTTCCGGTAAAGCGGCGCGGACGATTTTCGCGCGCATTAAGGCGCTCGGCTCCGACGGCCGGCCGCCCACACCACAGCAAATCCTGGCCGCCAGTCCTGAAATGTTGCGCGAAGCGGGACTTTCGTTCGCCAAAATCGCCGCGGTTCGCGATCTCGCGCAAAGGACAATCGACGGCGTCGTGCCTACGCTCGAACAGGCGCTCACAATGTCCGACCAGGAACTCGTCGAGCGGCTCATTTCCGTCCGCGGCATTGGCGCATGGACTGTCGAAATGTTCCTAATCTTCCGGCTTGGACGCCCGGACGTACTTCCGATTCACGATTACGGCGTGCAAAAAGGATTCGCGCTGCTCTACGGAAAGCGAAAAATCCCGAAGCCCAAGGAATTGGCCAAATTCGGCGAGCGTTGGCGTCCTTATCGCACCGTCGCGAGCTGGTACATGTGGCGCGCCGTTGAGGTGGCAGGCAAGGACGCGCGCAAGGTGAAGAAAGCTCCCACGAAAAAGACGCGCGTCGTCGTCAAGAAACGCGTTTCGATGAACCGCCCGGCGCGCAAAAGACCAATCAGAAAGTAATTCGAACGGCGAGTTATCGTGGGCCACGGCGAGGACGGAGTGCGAGTGCCGCGCTAAAGGCCGCGGCTCTACGTTTAAACCTCAAATCTTACGGCTCGCTGCGGACGGTCAGGAAGAGCGAGGCGAATCCGATTAGCAGGACGGCTCCTTCGAGATCGACGGAAGCGCCGTGCAGGCGGTCGAATTGGGCGCGAAGCGGATCGGCCGATGGCGTGGCGGCGACCGAACCCATTTCGCGGCGCAGCCCGGCCATCGGCCGGATCACGAAATGCTGCGAAACCATCGTGAGGACGACCATCAGCGTGACGCCTGCTGCGGGCAGCATCAGCCGCTTCGCGGTGGCTTGCGAGGTAGTCGCGAGAACGGCCGAAGCGAGCATGAAGAGCAACCCCGCAGCCACACCGAGCGTGTGCAGGCGCGTGATCGCAAATTCCACGACGAGGCCCGTTTGATCCTGATTGGGTATGACGCGAAAAAGCCCGGGAGTGATCGCGGTGAAATAAAAGATGGAGCCCACCCATGCGCCGAGAGTGAAGAATTGGATGAAGCGGAGCGTGTAGTTCATCAGACGCGGCAAATTGTATCGCAATCGGGCGCAAAAGAATGTGTGGTGGCGAAAATTCCCTGAGACAGGAGTCTCGGAGCGGGTTAGGCGTATGGATTAGCATGCGGTTTCGAGCGCACGTGCTGGCTTCGCGGGCAGACGCGGCGAGACCTGATCGACAGAAAGCCGATCGCTACGCACCGGGGGGACGGGGGCCGTAGGCCTGTGCGCGCCAAGATCATTTGCAAAAGCGCCCGCGCAAAAGGCGGCAGCTACCAAATCGAGGACCGCTCTTTTCACCTGAGCGCCGGGCTATTCGCTTGTTGAGTCTGCCGGGGCCGGGTGTAGTATGGATTTTGGTTGTATTTGCTTACTCAGGGTCGATAGTTCATTGCCTCCTCCCGATGCAGCAGCCGTCCTTCGAAGGTTCATTATTCTGAAAAATCTATTCGTGAAGGCTCTGGCAGTCCCGCCGCGCGGCGAACTGGCCGAAGCGATGGCGCACTGGAGTCCGGGCGAGCGGGAGAAGTTTGACGCTCAGCTGAGGCAAGCCTTTGACGATCAGACGGAGAGACTTCGCGAATTGGGCGTCTGGTATGAAATGAGCGATAGCGAACGGAAATTCATGCGCGCCGCGCCGCTTGAAATTGAGCTACAGACGGTCATCGATACGATGTGGCTTTCGGAATCCGCGGTGTGCCTTCTGTGGTCGCTAGGCTATGTCGATCGGCTTCCGCCGTACGATCAGCAATCGGATCCGAGCCTGACGAATCAGCTTCCACGCGAATCGATGAAGGATCTCGAATCGAAAGTTGCGCTCCGAGCGGTCTCCGAAATTCAGCGGCAGCGGGACATAGCCGAGCTTTGGCATTGGCGTTCGCGCACGCGCAGCCTGCGGGAAGACGGGACTTTGGCCGCGCGCTTGCCAGAGGGCGAGCGGATCGGCGATATTTTGCGTCTGACGGCCGAAAAGGCCGCGGCAGACGGTTTCTTCCTTGCACCGGTCAATGGTGACTTCCCCGCGTTCGGCAAGCCCTATCGCGAGATTTCGGAGCAGGAATATTTTCTGGCCACGTCGATTGCCATCGAGCGCCACCGGGCCTTCAACTGGCTCTGCGGCTACGCTCCCGGCAACGTCTGGGCTCAGACACCGACAGATACCTAACCAGCCGGAGGGGAAGCCGGGCGCCGAGGTCTCATCCACTTCTTGGGCACATGCGACGAAATCAGGTATTCAGACAGCCAAACGATCAATGGGAGAATCAGATTGAAACGCGGCCCGGCGGGGGTGGTGGGCGATGAAGGACTTGAACCTTCGACCTCTCGCGTGTGAGGCGAGCGCTCTAACCACTGAGCTAATCGCCCGCATCGAAATAAAGCGCCCGACAAAAAAGGCAAGTCGGCCGCTACATGAGCAACAGCGGGACTCATTTTTTGTAACAGAAGGCTCGGTCAATTGCAAACGACAGCCAACATAAGCAATGACTTCACAGCGGCGGCGTCGGCACGCCGCCTCATCGAACTGCAGCGCTCGATCGGCCGCGTGGTTAAGGGAAAAGACGAAGTGATCCGCATGGCGCTCACGACACTGCTCGCGCGCGGGCACCTGCTGATCGAAGACGTGCCCGGAGTGGGCAAGACGACGCTGGCCCAGGCGCTCGCGCGGTCGTTCCACTGCTCGTTTCAGCGAATCCAATTCACTTCGGACATGTTGCCGTCGGACGTGATCGGCATCAGCGTCTTTAATCCGGCCGCGCAGGAATTCGAATTCAAGCCGGGGCCGATTTTCGCGAATATCATCGTGGCGGACGAGATCAACCGCACGACGCCGAAGACGCAATCCGCTCTGCTCGAGGCGATGAACGAATCGCAGATCACCGTGGACAATCGCACGCATCCTCTGCCGAAACCGTTCCTCGTTCTTGCGACGCAGAACCCGATCGAACATCACGGGACTTATCCTTTGCCCGAATCGCAACTTGACCGCTTCTTGATGCGCATTCGGATGGGCTATCCCGGCCGCGAAAGCGAGAAAGAAATTCTGCGCAACGGGTCGGGGCCTGCCGGGAGCCCGGCCGCGGAAAAAATCGGGCCGATGATGGACGCTTCCGACGTCTATGCGATGCAGGAAACCGTCGCGCACGTAAAAGTCGACGAGAGCCTGCTCGATTACGCGCTGGAAATCGTGGACCGCACGCGGCAAAGCGAACAGTTGAGCCTTGGCGTGAGCCCGCGCGGCGCCGTGCTGTTGCATCGCGCGGCGCAGGCACGCGCATTTCTCGAAGGCCGCGATTATTGCGTGCCCGACGATTTCAAGCGCCTGATCGTTCCCGTTTTCGCGCATAGAGTGGTGGTCAGTTCGCGTTACGTATCTACGCAGAAAAAGTCGGAGCAGGCCGAAGCGATCCTCGGCGAGATTCTGGAGACGACGCGTGTCCCGCTCTAGGCTGCTGTAGCGCGCCGTCTGCCCCCCGGACCAGGTCTCCGGCCTTTCGACGAGTACTTCCGAAGATCATGCAAGAATCGGCCATGCCAACTCGCCGCTGGTTTCGCCCCGCCGAACGTGCCGCATGGCGCAATTTCGGCATCGCGATGGCGGCGCTTTCTTTTGCGCTGGTGTTGGCGCTCTTTTCCGCCGCCGTGGCAAGCCAAGGGCGCGTCTGGCTCGCCGGGATCACTGGAGTCGGCGCGCTCGGCGTCGCGATATGGGTGGGCATCACGATCGTGCCGGCGATGGCGCGGCGCACGAGCCTGCGCTGGATCGCCTACCAGATCGATTACAGATTGACGCGCGACGGCGTGATCTATCTTTTCGGCGTGCTCATTCTCGTGCTCGCTGCCGTAAATACCGGCAACAATTTGCTTTTCATTATTTTGAGCTGCGCGCTGGCGGGCATTCTGATTTCGGGCGTTCTCTCGCGCGCGGTGCTTACGGGCATCGAGTTGAAATTCGATCTGCCGGAGCACATCTTCGCTGAGCAGCCGGTGCTGGCGGAAATGGAACTACGAAACGAAAAGCAGCTCTCGCCGTCATTTTCGTTGCGTGTTCTGGGCGAAGGAACGAATAGCGGCGACGAGCAGATTCTTTCGCGGGCCGTCTACTTTCCCTATATTCCGCGACAAAGCTCGGCGCGACAGAAAGTCGAGCTGCGATTTCCGCGTCGCGGCATTTATCGCCAGGAGGCGTTCGCCGTCCGGACGCGCTTTCCATTCGGCTTTTTCGAGAAGACGCGGCGCGTCGACTCAAACTCGGAAATAACGGTCTACCCGCCCGTTGGCCCGACCGAGCAATTCTATGAAGTGCTGCCGCTGCTTAGCGGCGAAATGTCGAGCTATTTTCGCGGGCGCGGCGTGGAGCTACATTCCCTGCGAGAGTACGTTCCGTCGGATAGCGCGCG
>DATEME010000516.1:0-1737 GCA_035275865.1 Candidatus Acidiferrales bacterium
CTGGACCGAGGTGGACGGAGAACGTTCAAGCGCTAAGACGAAGCACCCGCTGTTCAGCGATCCCGCGGTGAGGCGCGCCCTTGGTCTTCTCGTCGATCGCGCCTCCATTCAGGCGCATATCTATGGCCGCACTGGGGTTGCGACAGGAAATTTCATCAACAGCCCGGAGCGCTTTGTCTCAAAGAACACGAAATGGGAGTTCAATGTCGACAAGGCGAACCAGCTGCTGGACGAGGGCGGCTGGCCCGCGGACCGGACAGGATCCGCGCCAAGGAGGGCAAGAAGCTGAAGCTCGTATTCCAGACCTCGATCAATGCGCCGCGCCAAAAAACCCAGATGCGGTAATGGGGCCACCCACGATAACGGGCTACCGGGAATGGGTGGCTGTCCCTCCCAATGATGGTGTCAACGGGGTCCGAACGCGTCGGCCCCAAGCATCAAGAAAGGAACAGCCGTGGACTATTTTGCCGCAATCGACGTGTCCTTGGAAGAAAGCAGTGTGTGCGTGGTGGACGATACCGGAAAGATTGTCCGGGAAGCGAAAGTAGCAAGCGAGCCGGAGGCGCTGGCGGCGTGGTTTGCCGGGAGCGGCCTGAAGTTCACGCGGATCGGCCTGGAAGCCGGGCCACTGTCGCAGTGGTTGCATGCGGGGCTGACGGCGGCGGGGCTTACCGTGATCCTGATCGAGACGCGGCACCTCAAGGCGGCGCTGGGCGCGATGAAGGTGAAGACCGATCGCAACGACGCGCGCGGCATGGCCCAGCTGATCCGGATGGGCTGGTTCCGTCCGGTTCACGTAAAGGCAGTGCCGGCGCAGGAAGTTCGGGCACTGCTGAGCGCACGCGATTTGCTACAACGTAAGTTGCACGACGTCGAGCTCGGCATTCGCGGTCTGCTGCGCGGTTTCGGCCTGAAGGTCGGCAAGGTCAGCAAGAGCAAGTACGAGGCGCGGATCCGCGAGTTGGCTGCGGGACACCCCATGCTGGAGCCAGTTACCGCAGCGATGCTGCAAGCGCGGGCGAGCCTGCGCGCCGAATACGCCAAGCTGCACCGGTTGCTGTTGCGCATCGTGCGCGCTGACGCGGTCTGTCGACGATTCATGACGGCGCCCGGCATCGGCGCGGTCGTTGCGGTGACCTACAGGAACGCAGTCGACGATCCGACGCGGTTTCACAAATCCAGGGATCTCGGGCCGTATTTTGGTCTGACGCCAAGTAAGTATCAATCCGGTGAGGTCGACCGGACGGGCCGGATCACCAAAGTCGGCGACGTGATGGTGCGTACCGCGTTGTACGAAGCGGCCAATGTCATCCTCACCCGGATGACACGGTTCTCGACATTGAAGGCCTGGGCGTTGCGCATCGCCAAGCAGCGCGGGATGAAACGGGCAAAGGTGGCACTGGCGCGCAAACTGGCGGTGGTACTGCATCGCATGTGGGTCGACGGCACCGACTTCCGGTGGCGCAAGGCCGCAGCCTAGACGTACCGCCGGATCCGGCATGGAGGAATAACGGAGAGCACGGCTCTTGGTTAACGAGGTCCCGTCGCAGGAACGCGCGGTCGAGTGAAGCCGCATTACTGCCAGTTGGGCGGACGACAAGTCCGGACCACGTGTACCCCAGATCGGCTCACTCGACCGTCTGACCGCATCAAGTGCGCGACTTTACGTCGACCACGTACAGAAGCCCGAACCCTGCGGCGTGATGCGTTGACGAAGATGACGGAGACACCTGTAGT
>DATEME010000517.1:0-2173 GCA_035275865.1 Candidatus Acidiferrales bacterium
TCAGAATAAGCGCGAGTGCCCCGAAACCATGTGTGGCGCCGCGAAAAATATCCGGATCAACCCAGTGTAGTACCGGCCCGATCAACACGCCCGTGGCCATCAGGATCACTACGTCGGGCACATGAGTGAAATGCACCAGCCTGTTCGCCACGAATGCGAGCACCAATAAACCGCCAAGCAGCGCAAAGAATGCGTAGAGGTTCATGAGCCTGTCCCGGAGCGCCGAACGATCATTGGGGCGCGCCCCTCCCGGCGCAATGAGGTGTAAGAAGTATGCAGCGGGAGGGAATGCCTTGTCTTAGTCAATAATTCCGTCTGTGTGGTGGTCGAATCCCGACATCGTCCGTAGTACAAGTCGATCCAAAACGTAATACAATAAAGCTGCTTATCTCACCACCGCGCGCCCGTAGCTCAGTTGGATTAGAGCGTGTGCCTCCGGAGCACAAGGTCAGGGGTTCGAGTCCCTTCGGGCGCGCCACTTCCTGTGGGTCCAGCCCGCAGACTCGGCATAGGATGTGCCGTCCGGGCGGACTAACCCTTCCCGAACCCGTTGTGATTCACATCACTGACGCCAAAGCCGACATTCCCTTATGTTCAAAGCGAGTCCGTTTCGACTTCGACGCTTCCCTTCAGGTAACAGAAAGCATTCGCTGGATGGCTGCACTCACTAAGCACATGAACGCACACGCCGCAATTGCTGATCGCCCAAAGGTGGAGAGTCCGAAACAGACTCACTCGGCTGTGAAATGGTCGTCGCAGATGGCGATTGCGATGCTCGCGACAGTGTGCATCGCCGCGCACCTGGTGCTTCGGTACGGGTTGAACACGCCCAGAGCACTCTGGCTAAGCCCGTTGATTCTGGCTCTCATCGTCGGCGGAGTGCCGTTGGTGGTGCAGCTGGCACGAAGACTGTTTGCCCTGGAGCTTGGTTCGGATCATCTCGCGGGAATTTCGATCATCACGTCGGTCATTCTCGGCGAATACTTGGTTGGGGCGATCGTCATTCTGATGCTTTCGGGTGGGACGACGCTTGAGGAGTTCGCGAGCCGACGGGCATCGTCCGTGCTCGAGGCGCTTGCCCGGAGAATGCCTTTGGTGGCCCACAAAAAAAAGGGCGCTGTGTTGTCAGACATCAAGCTCGCGGATATTGCCGTGGGAGACGTGCTGGTCGTTTTTCCGCACGAGATTTGCCCCGTTGACGGCACCGTCGTCGACGGTGAGGGGAAAATGAACGAGGCTTATCTGACGGGAGAGCCTTTTGAGATCGAGAAAGTTCCCGGCTCGCAGGTGCTTTCGGGGGCCGTGAACGGCGACTTCGCACTGCAAATTCGCGCCGATAAGCTCGCCATAGACTCGCGCTACGCAAGAATCATGCGAGTCATGCAGGACGCCGAGCAACATAGACCCCACATTCGACGTCTTGGCGACAAGCTGGGCGCATGGTATACGCCAACGGCACTGGCGCTTGCGGCAGCGGCATGGCTGGTTTCAGGCGAGTCGCACCGGTTTTTGGCCGTTGTCGTGGTAGCTACGCCTTGCCCATTATTGATTGCGATTCCCGTGGCGATCATCGGAGCGATTTCTCTTGCGGCGCGGCGCGGCATCATTATCCGGAATCCGGCTGTTCTCGAGCAGGTTGATCGTTGCCGTACGCTGATCTTCGATAAAACAGGAACGCTGACCTACGGAGAGCCGACGTTGTCTGAGATTTTGTGCGCACCAGGCTTTACCCAGGAAGAAGTCTTACAAAAATTGGGGAGCATCGAGCGATACTCGAAACATCCTCTTTCCCGCGCACTCGAACAAGCCGCACGCGATGCGCATCTGCCGATGGAGCCGGTTTCGGAAATCAGCGAACGGCCGGGCGAAGGTCTGAAAGGCAATGTGGGCAATCGATGCGTGTGGATCACGAGCCGGAACAGAATCAAGGATCGAAGAATCGACCTACCGGCCGTTGCGTCCGGATTGGAATGCATCGTGTTCCTGGATGACGCATACGCAGCTACGTGCCGATTCCACGATACGCCTCGCAGAGACAGCCGTTCTTTCATCAAGCACCTCGGTCCGCGCCATTCGGTCGGGCGCGTTCTGCTCGTTTCGGGCGACCGGGACGAAGAAGTCCGGCATCTGGCAGCGCAAGTGGGTATCGGCGAGATCTATTCAGCAAAGAGCC
>DATEME010000518.1:0-1708 GCA_035275865.1 Candidatus Acidiferrales bacterium
TCAAAGGTCCCGACCGGATCGTGAGGCCGGAACCGCGAAATCACGCCGACCGGTACGCCGGGGGCATTTTCGGAGTTCGTCTGGCGGTGGATCAGCCAGAACCAGCCCCGCGCAAACGCGATACCTGTCAGCGGAGAGACCAAGGTACCTGGAGGAAGCTGGGCCGCCGTGAGCATGGTGCTAATGTTCCCGCCGCTGTCGATCTCCTTGACCGCTGCCGGCGAGGTCGCAGTGCCTTCTTCGGTCACCCATATCGTGTCGCCGAAAAAGGTCATCGCCGTTGGAAAATTCAAGCCGGTGGCCACAGCCGTCATGGAATAACCTTGCGGAATCACCACATTTGACGGCGCTTGTGGCGTTGCACCGGCCTTTTCGGCGACGACGTTCGTTGGGAGCAAGGCCAGTGCCACTGCGGCGACGGACAAGCTGAAAATGCTCTGTCGGTTCATTGTACGCCTCCCTTTTTTAGGTATTTAACGCGAGATCGGTCCGCTGACGACGTCGCCGCTAGGCGAGGCGCAGCAATTCCACTTCGTGCCTTTAAAGGGATTGAGTGATTGGAGCGTCATAATCTTCCCCCGTCGCCTGTGGAAAGATAGTCGCCGCTAATGATGACTCGGTCAGTTGCCGATCAGGTCGTAGATGGATTATGGATTAGAGAGACGAACAAATATGTTCAAGTAACATTTGGATATGTTCAGGAACATATTTTGGCTCGCGGTATTTTCGCACCCCATGGAGAGTTCCATGCCGTATCCTGCCGAGCACCGCCACCTGACCAAACATAAAATAGTCCGCAGCGCACGACGACTGTTCAACCGCCATGGCTTCGATGCCGTATCGATTGATGACGTCATGGCCGATGCGGGGCTCACACGTGGCAGCTTCTATAGTTACTTCGACAGCAAGGGTGATCTTTACGCGGAAACGGTCACCCATATTCTGAGCGAGAAGCAGCTCCTGAGCAGCGATGGAGTGAGCATCGATCCGCGTGCTGTCAACAGCGCGGCCCAATTCATCCGCGACTATCTTTCGCTTGAGCATTTCCAGGACATCGACGGAAGCTGTCCTCTGATCGCTTTTCCCACCGAAGTTTTGCGGAAGGAGCACCGCGTTCGGCAAGCATTTGAAACCGTGCTCAGGGTCATGATCGATGTTTTCGAGCAGGCATTGCAGCGCAATGGACAGGCGGCCCGAAACCGGGCCCGCGCCATCGCTGCGCTCTGCGTCGGCGGCATGGTATTGGCGCGATCGATCGAAGATCGCACCCTAGCCGATGAATTACGCGAAGCCGCAATGGACGTCGCGCTCTCACTTGGACCGTGGCCGCGTACGACGTCAGATAAGAGGCTTCAGGCGGTGGCATCTTAAGAGCCGCGAAACTGCAGCATCGAGCGGCGGTCGAAATCCAGCCGAACAGCATCCGATCCCGATTCACCCCTTGGGTGCGCCACGCTGATCCTAGGGTAAGGTGCTGATCGCTATATCTGAATCGCGCAGGCCGCGCCGAAACTCAGTGCCTTATCCGGTGAATGCGGGTTGACATCGCCGGGCCCATTACAGAAGGGCATGTACTCATTAACGCGCAGATGTCGGGCTTTGGGGACGAAGCGGAAATGTTGTGCTCGACCACAGCACTGCGGGTTTTGACCCGTTGCTGCCATGAGCTAGATCGAAATTCTGCACTGCGGCGAGCCCCTGACTTGAT
>DATEME010000519.1:0-11345 GCA_035275865.1 Candidatus Acidiferrales bacterium
CGAGCTCTCTATTAGAATGGCTGCACAGAATCGAGGAGAATCCCGATGCCTTTCTATCTTCTGAAAACGGAACCTTCCGCGTACTCCTTCGCCGATCTCCAACGCGACGGCGAAACGGTCTGGGACGGCGTCTCCAATCCCGTCGCCTTGAAAAATCTGCGTGAAATGAAACCGGGCGAAAAGCTGATCATCTACGAGACCGGCGATACAAAAAGCGCCGTCGGCACGGCATCCGTCGTTTCCGTCGACGCTTCCAACCCCAAAAATCCGCAGGTGACAATCAAGGCCGGCGCGCCGCTGAAAAAACCGGTAACGCTCGCGGAAATAAAATCCAATAAATCCTTCGCCACGTCACCCCTCGTGCGTCAAGGCCGCTTGTCCGTCGTGCCGCTGACGGAAGCTCAGTGGAAGCTCCTGTCTACCAGCTGAGGCTGCGCCGCGTCCAGTCCCGTCTGGCAGGAATTCAGCTGCTCCATTCCTCCCCATTGTTGAAAAATTTTGTCCGTTTCGCTGTTGATCTCGTCCAGCGAGCGCGGATGGCGATTGCCCGAGCCGGGATACACGACGTATAGGATTCCGCCGCGCGTGCCGCCCTCGCGTGCGTTGGACCAGATGCCGAGCGCGTCCGCCAGCGCGATGGAACCCTCTCCCAGCGTGCCGATGTCCGCGAAAATCGCGTTTGCCGCTATGCCCCTTCTTATATTTACCACCACCGCGAAATCGCCGAGGCGCGCGCCAAACTGGCGCGAGAGGTCGCCGGGCAGAACGATATACGGAATTTTCGAGGCGTCCACATAACGGGCCGGATCCGTGCGCTCTTTGCTCCAATCCACCAGCGCCGTCTGAGAAATGTAAAAGCCGGGGAAGGGATCGTCAGGCCCCTGGACGAATGGTTCGCCGTGATCGGTTACGATGCCGTCCCAGTGGCCGGGCATGCCGGCGTTCGAGAGATCGTCGAGTCCCGTGTTATCCGGGCTGTAGGCGTTAGGCGCGCCGTCGGCATCGATCGTCATGCCTGACCGGAACATGATCGCCGAGCCGTCTCCCAGGCTCCAGATAGGGACGTCGTGGCCGAAAAACTCGCCCTTATCGGGGTCAAAACTCGCTAAAAGCGTTCTCGGGCACGCTTTTGGCGCTATATCCGCCGATGTTGCGCCGCTCTCTGTCTTGTCCGCCTGCCCGCCGGGCCGGGCAATTGCCACCGCCGCCGGCAATAGCGCTGCCACGAATACGACCGCCCATGTTGGCTTCATCCGCTGTTCACCCTCGCCCACTTAAGATGCAAACTTATGATGCATCAGCATACCATCCCGTTTCCCCTCGGAAACCTGTGAATAGTGCCAGCGGCCAGTGACTGGTGACACATGTTCGAATCACTCAAAGGCAAGCCGTAGCGTTCCGGCGCACCCGCGTCGGCCGCTTTCGCAATCGTTACGGACCACTCCAACGCATCGATCTGTCGAGTTTGCATGCGCCCTAAATATCCCTGTTAACGAATCCCCTCAGGGCGCGTTATATCGTTGAAGAAAATGAGTAACCAAGATCGGACCGGCAAGTGTGGCCAGCTTGCTCGGGGCCGAATGGAGCCAGACACCATGCTTCCCAGTCTGAAGTCTGCGGTTCGAATTTTGTCGCTAACCATTTTGCTGTTTGGCGCGTGCTCGCTGCCAGGAGTTGACATTGCCCGCGGTGCTGTCGCAGCACCTCCACGGGCGCAGGCCGCACAACCAAAGCCTCAGAGGCCGGCGCAAGCCGGTCCCCAACGTTCCGGAGTCGGCACGCCCGGCAACAACGTGGACCAAGGCGGCCAGGACCAAAACGAGAACCAGCAAATGGACGAACAATTGATCCAGATGCGAAAGCAGCTCGAGCAGGAAGCAATGAGCCGGATGCGAAATGGTTCTCCGCCCGCCCCTCTCGACAGGGCTCTAAACGACCTAATTCCGTTTTTCGTGTTCGTGGGCATCACTCTGGCCCTTCTCTGGATCCTGCGCGTTACGCTGGACCACAGGCGGTGGAGCAAGATGGTGCGGGTTCAGACCGAGACGCACGCAAAATTGCTCGACAAGTTCGGATCGAGTCAGGACATGCTGGCGTACATGGATTCGGAAGCAGGAAAGAAGTTTCTCGAGACTCCCGCGTTCGACACGCAGATCGGGCAAGCTGCCGCACTGCCCTACTCTCGCATTCTGTGGTCGGTTCAGATCGGAGTGATCGCGGCCGCGTTGGGTGCGGGCCTGTTATATCTCCGTGGAAGAGTGGGCGCCGACTCCGAGTTGGGATTCGACGTCTTTGGCACTCTCGTTTGCACCCTCGGGATAGGATTCCTCGTTTCCGGCGGCGTGTCGTATGCTCTAGCGAAGCACTTCGGCTTGTTGCGCCGAAACGACGGCGCGTCACAGTCGGCTGTACATTCTTCAAGCAGCTAACGGAGCGGACAGCGAAGCCGGATCGTAAATGACCATGGTAAGGGACATCACCTTAACAGAAGCACAGCAACTCGGGCGTGCGCTCGATGCGTCCGCAGAGACCTTCCAAATGGACGAGCAGGCCTTCCGGACCTTTTACGATAGGACTGCGCGCCTGCTGTGGTCATATCTCTATCGTGGCTCTGGCAACGACGCGGCGCTTGCCGACGATCTCCTGCAGGAAAGTTACTATCGTTTCCTCCGTATGCGCCTGCCGGAAATGAATCAGGATTATATGAAGAACTATCTCTTCCGCATCGCGACCAATCTGATGCGGGACCATTGGCGGAAAGGGAAGTCTGAACCGGTGCCTTTGATACAAGCCGCTGGATCGCGAGAAAAGCGGCCGCCGGAGCTTGCTTCGCGCGGTGAGGCAGAGGCAATCCACGCGCGGTCGGATTTGGCGGGCGCTCTGGGCAGCATGAAGCCGCGCGAGCGTGAATTGCTCTGGTTGGCGTACGTCGAAGGATCGAGCCATCGGGAAATTGCCCACATTGTGGGATTGAAGGAACACAGCGTTCGGACGCTGTTGTTCCGTGCGCGTCAGAAGCTGGTCCTGATGCTTCGAGGGCGCGGGCTTGCGCCGAAGGCACGCTGATCACAACCGCATGAATATGCCGATGCATTGCGAGAAGGAACAGGTTGTCATCGAGGCCGTTCGGCGCGGCCGGTGGGACGAAAGTCTCCACGCGCACGCGCAAGACTGCTCCATATGTGCGGACGCTGTGCTGGCTGCGCATTTTCTGCGAGAAATGCAGGCGACCGATCTGGCAGAGGCGAGAGTACCGGACGCGGGGTGGATGTGGTGGAGGGCGCAATTGCGAGCCAGGCGCGCAGCTGCCCAACGTGCCACTCAACCCATAACGCTCGTAGAGCATTTAGCCTGTGCCTGCGCGGCATTGTCATTAGCTGGCCTCTGTATCTGGCAGTGGCGTTCGATTCGGGCCTGGTTTGCCTCCGGCCGCGTCGCGTGGCATCTTGGCGGGTATTCCGTGCAATCGTTCTTCGTAAGCGTCTGGGAAAAGGCGGATGCGCTGCTAATCTTCAGCGCGGCGGCCATCCTGATATTTCTCAGCTTCATGGCCGTGCTGATCTGGGCGGACGACTAAGCACGTCACGAACGACGTCCCGAACGCCAGTCCCGACTTGCCCAAACTGGATTAGCCGTCTTCTCGGATAAATACTCGCCTAGCACTCCATCTGGACGATTACGCCGGCTACCATTCCTTAGCAGCTGCCGTCCCCCATAACTTTCTGTACGTAGTCTTACGTACATCGTTGTCCCAGAGAGTGGGTCGGAAAAGATATTATATTGAACAATAAACTACTGGAGAAACCATTAGCCCTCATCGCAAGCGGCGTGATCTTCTTAATGAGGAGGCAACGATGAAAGTAATTTTGACCCTTATTGCTGTTGCAATTTCCTGCGCCGCATTGCCACTCACGACATTTGCCGGCAATGGCCAGGACGAAGGCACTCCTCGCAGCGAATTTGTCTCGGTTAGTTCGCACCCTCGACCGTTGCATGAGGTTTGGCACTACATCACCACGCACAAGGAATTACTCGCAGCGGACGCGATTGTCATAGCCGCATGGTCGGCGGACGCGGCGTCCACCATAAATGATGAACATAATTGTCCGAGTTGTGTGGAGCAGAACCCAATCATCGGGCCCCACCCGAGTGAGCGCGCGGTCTGGCTCTACGCATCTGGTTGGTCTGGGTTGCAAACCACACTTGATCACCTGCTTTGGCACTACGCTCCCGACCCTATTTTGCGGCACACGGTTTGGATTTCCACAATTATGCTCGCCACGAACGAGGCGGCCAACGTTTCCAACAACGTCCATTACGCAGAAGCGAAATCGTCGTCCTCATCGCACCTAATCCTAGGTACAACGCATGTCGGCGATTATTCAGCAGTCGAACGGACAAGATTCGAACAATCCGGAGCGGGCGGCTGGCCGATGGCAAATCGGATAGGCAGCGCGGCCCCCACAACCGGAGCTACGTACAATTTGAAGGCGATGATCGCCTCATTTTCAGGGATTGCTTCCCATGGTGTGACATTCTCACCTCGGCGTTAAGGGCTAAAACAAATCCCTCTGGGCTTGCGTAGTCAAGCGCACAAGTGTTAGAAATCCCGCGCGGGACGGTTGATTCTGCAGCACGTCACGCATAGAATGGCTTGGGCAAACGGGGTGCGACTCCCGTGAAGCATAACGCCTGCCGCAGGGCAGGCGGGCCGCTCAAAATCTTAAGACTGCCGATACCGGAGGAATATTCAGAATGGCCAGCGTTGAAGAACGCGTGAAGCAGATTATTGTCGAGCAGCTCGGTGTGGATGAAGGCGAAGTGACCCCCACCGCTTCGTTCGTGGACGATTTGGGCGCCGATTCGCTCGACACAGTCGAGCTTGTGATGGCCTTCGAAGAAGCTTTCGGCATCGAGATCCCCGATGAAGACGCCGAAAAGATTGCCACGGTGAAAGACGCCATCGAATATATCGAGAAGCACGCCAAGGCAAGCAAGTAATCGCCGCCTGCCTGCTGTAGGCAGGGCCGTCTGCTTGGCCCAATACACAAACGAAAGGCTTTCCCTTTGAACCGCCGAGTTGTTGTGACGGGTGTTGGCTTGGTCTGCGGATGCGGTATCGGGACCGAAGACGTCTGGCGCAATTTGCTGGCCGGCAAGAGCGGAATTGGGCGCGTCACGGCATTTGACGCCGGCGCGTTCGATTGCCAAATCGCGGGCGAAGTGAAGAATTTCGATCCGCTAAACTGGGTCGAGAAAAAAGAGCTGAAGAAAATGGCGCGTTTTATTCAGCTCGCGATGGCCGCTTCGGACTTCGCCATGAAAATGTCCGGCCTCGAAATCACGCCCGATCTCGCCAACTCGACCGGCGTCTACATCGGGTCGGGCATCGGCGGATTCGACGTCATCGAGCGCGAGCACTCCAAGTATCTCAACGGCGGCCCGGGCAGGATTTCTCCCTTCTTCATTCCCGCGGCGATCATCAACCTGGCCGCGGGCCACGTCTCGATCCGCTACGGCGCCAAAGGACCAAACTCCGCCACAGCCACGGCTTGTTCCGCTTCCGCGCATGCGGTCGGCGACGCCTTCAAGATTATCCAGCGCGGCGATGCAGAGGTAATGATCGCCGGTGGCTCGGAAGGAGCCGTCACCCCGATGTGCATCGGCGGATTCGGAGCGATGCGCGCGCTTTCCACGCATAATAGCGAGCCCGAAAAGGCTAGCCGCCCGTTCGACGCCGAGCGCGACGGCTTCATCGTTGGCGAAGGCTCCGGTGTGCTCATTCTCGAAGCGCTCGAAGTCGCGCAGCGGCGTGGCGCGAATATCCTTGGTGAAATCATCGGCTACGGGATGTCCGGCGACGCTTATCACATCACGCAGCCCGCTGAAGCCGGCGACGGCGGTTATCGCGTCTCGCTCGCGGCCCTGAAAGACGGTGGCATCTCGCCCGACCAAGTCGGTTACGTCAACGCCCACGGCACCTCAACGCAAATCGGCGACGCCATTGAAACGGTCGCTCTCAAGCGGGTGTTTGGCGACCGTGCCAAAAAAGTTCCGATCAGTTCAACGAAATCCATGACAGGCCATTTGCTCGGCGGAGCCGGCGGACTTGAAGCGGGCATCAGCGTCCTCGCCCTACGCGACCAGATCGTGCCGCCCACGGTCAATCAGGAGCATCCCGATCCCGCGTGCGATCTGGACTACGTGCCGAATCAATCGCGCAAACTCGAATTCGAGTACGCCCTTTCGAACTCTTTCGGCTTTGGCGGCACCAACGCGTCATTGCTCTTCAAACGCTGGTCCGAATAGGTTTTCGTGTGGTAGCGCCGGCATCCTGCCGGCGTTCTTAAGTTTGCCGGTTGATCGTGGGGGTGATGTTCGCTGGCCCAAAACTCTTCGGCGTCTCTGCGCTCTCTGCGGTTAGGCCGTTTGTTCTAAATTCGGTGCCGCTTGTCTAGGCGTTTTCCTAGCCACTAGCCACTTCCCGTGTTTTCCCCAAAACTCTTGCACTTCCGGCAGTGTCAGTTCGCCGCATCCGCCACCGGATGCGGCGCCGTAATCTCCGCATCTTTGATCGCCGCGGCAATAGCATCGCTCACGGGCGTCTCGTTTCGGCTGTGATCCGTCATCGTGTCGTAGAGCTCTTGCGCAGGATCCGGGTCAAGCTGCTTGCCGTATTCGGCGGTAAACTCGCGCGCTAATTCGTGCAATGTGGCGGTTGCTTCGCCATTAAGGTCCGTGCCAGTAATCGGCACTTCTCTGCCGATGTATGTCTCCGCGATTTGCTCCGCCAGCTTGTCGGCTGTTCGGTAGTAATACTCTGAGATTTGCCGGTGTCCCTGTTCGTGTTCGATCACGTGTGCGCTCGCTCCAGTCGGAGTCCAAATCGTGATGTCGGCCTGTAGTGTTACCTTCGCGCCCGTGATCGTGAGTGTTGCATGCGTGCTGTCGATGCGATGGTTCTCGCCGCTGAGCGCGGCGCTGGATGTGAAGTTCGAATCGCACACCGCCACTTCTCCTTCGCTCAGCGGAGGCATCTCCGGCGGCGGTGCCCCCGGATCGAACGTCCGTATCGCAAAGTTCACAGGCTCTTTTATTACCCTGGATTGGTGCTTTCGGCGATCCCTGCGAAGTCCTGCTGCCGCAGCCCAACAACACGACTGCCGTCCATCCGAGCAACATGCATAACGGAATCGACCGGCGCGCTGGCAATTCTCCCTCCATCGTATATTTTCGCGCGCGCGCCTCCGCGCCATCGCCGATCCTCGCAGACGGATGCCCGAAAAGACACTCACTCGATCCCGACGATTCTTCTCGCACGAATTTCCGCCGCTCCTTTTGCTACAATGAAACGCCGAATTTAGCTGAAAAAGGCGGCGCCTCGAAACGCAGGCTTGCCGCAAATCGCTTTTGCTTTTGTTTTTGCCTTTGTAGCGGCCGACTCGCCTTTCAATCGGGCGCTTTTGCACTTGATTTTGTTTTTGCGAAACAACAGAGGACGTTTCTGTGAAGATCGCCGTTTGCGTCAAGCAGGTTCCTGCAAAGGACGCACCACTCGCCATCGCGCCCAACGGCGACTGGATTCGCGAATCCGATATCGGCTTCGAGACCAACGAACCCGATAGCTTTGCCCTCGAAGAGGCCCTTCGCCTCAAGGAAAAGCACGGCGGCGAAGTCGTCGCCATCTCCATGGGCCCGGAACGCGCCAAGCAAACTATCAAGGAGGCGCTCGCGAAGGGCGCCGACCGCGGCATCCATATCGCCGACGCCGAATTTTACAAACTCGATCCTTTAACCTCTGCGCGCTCGCTTGCCGCAGCGATTGAGAAGGAAAATTTCGATCTCATCCTAACGGGCCTCCAAAGCGATGATCAGGGCTTCGGGCAGACGGGCGTCCTTCTCGCCGAACTTCTCGGTCGCCCGCACGCCACGATCATCATGTCCATCGAAGTCGAAGGCTCGCACATGAAGCTCAAGCGCGAACTCGAATCCGGCTGGTTCCAGCACGTCGAATTGCCTCTGCCCGCCGTGCTCACAATTCAGTCCGGCATCAATAAGCCGCGCTACGCCACTCTAAAAGGCATCATGGCCGCCAAGAAAAAAGAGATCGCCACGATCGAGCGCGCCTCGCTCGGCGTGAGCAGCGCGCCCACGCAGCACGTCGAACGCATCTACGTCCCGCAAAAAACAAAGAAGACCGAATTCATCACCGGCACGTCAAAAGAAGCCGCCGCCAAACTCCTCGAAAAACTCAGGCATGAGGCCCGGGTGATCGGATGACCCGCCGCATTCACCCTCACATTCAATCGATGTCCGTAGGGGCGCTGCTTGCTGCGCCCTTGCCGCGATTCCTAGTAACAGCCTACGGCTTCCCCGTTGCCGTGCGCCTTTTAGGGGGTCGGAGCTTTAGCTCCGACATTCAGCGCCAATTTTTCCTCGGGGCTTCAGCCCCTGAAGTGCGCCCGCTCGCTTCGGACGCCTATCAACGCCCGTGAAAATCCTCCTCATCTCCGAGCAGCGCGAGGGCAAATGGAACGGCACCAGCTTCGAAACCCTCGCCGCCGCGCAACAGATTGCCCAACAAACGCAATCCACCGTGAGCGGGCTCATAATCGGCAAAGGCGTCGCCGCTCTAGCCGACGAACTCGCCGCCTATCAGCTCGACGAGGTCCTCCTCGTCGAACACGGCCTGCTCGAAAAATATACGCCGGACGGTTTTTCTATCGCGCTCAAGCAAGTGATCGAGTCCGCAAAACCCGACTTGGTTCTTCTGCCGCACACATACCAAGTCCGCGACTTTGCGCCCAAACTTTCTGCCTCTCTCAACAAAGGAATGATCGGCGATTGCACCGGCTACCGTTACGAGAACGGAAAGCTCATCTTCGTTAGGCAGATGTTTCAGGGACGTACTGCAGCCGACGTTGTCTTCACCGGCGATGCGCCGTGGATTGCAAGCTTCCAGGCCGGTGCGTTTCGCGCGGATCTCGCCGCGAAGCGCGCGAGCGGCAAAGCGCCCGTAAAGCCGGTCAGCGTCGAACTAAAGCCCGAACAGATCCGCACCAAGCCGCTTGATCTTTTCCGCGAGGCCAAACAGGCGGTCGATTTGTCCCAAGCGCCCGTGCTGGTTTCAGTGGGACGCGGCATCAAGGGACCGGAAAATCTGCCGATGGCGGAAAAGCTTGCGAAGTTACTCGGCGGGGAAGTGGCCGGTTCGCGTCCTGTATGCGACGAAGGCTGGCTCCCCATGGACCGCCAGGTCGGCAGCTCCGGCCAGACCGTCGCGCCAAAGCTTTACCTCGCGTTAGGCATCAGCGGAGCCATTCAGCACGTCGTCGGCATGAAAGGCGCACGCACCATCGCCGCAATAAATAAGGATCAGAACGCGCCCATCTTCGAAATCGCCGACTACGGCATCGTCGGCGATCTCTTCGAAATCGTCCCCGCCCTCATCGATCTTCTCGACCAATCAAAGTAGCTGGATTGTTTTCGGTGAGTTGAACGGAAAAAATTTCACAAATAATATAGAGCCAAACGGTCAGAGAGGGCAGAAAGGCCGTGACACCGAAACCATTTTAGTCGTACAGCATCGGCAAAGGATCGGTTTTATCAACCTCGTCGAAGTGTCGGACAAATTTGTCGAGTTGGCTTTTTGTAAAAAATCCCATATGTACCTCTTGATCCTCGCGAAGTAGGCGAAATCCTGGGTGGCAGAGCGACACATCATCGCTCCCAAGGGGCCAAATCTTTCGCATGTGTGAACGCATCTGCCATGCCAAAACATCGGCGGCCTGAAGCGGCTTGAACTGTTCTTTGTGCTCAAAACCGTAGCCTTGACGCTCTAATCCGAGTAGTTCTGCTACGACCTGATTCCCGATGTGCCTATCAGTTCAAGAATCCGGGTGATTTCGTTGCGTTTGGCAGTGTTCTGCATTTCCCAGTCGAAAATGTAGCGGACAGGAAGATTTATCATGCTGCCTTTCCGCCACTTCACAATGTGATTGAGGCACATCCTTACTACGAAAGTGTAATGCTCTCTTCCAAAGTGACGGCGCACACGCTCGGGAGTTGCGTCCCAAAGTACCTTCGGGACTGCAAACGCAATACCGACACGCTTATTCTCGTTGATGATTTTAGCTAGGCGCTTATAGACGAGATCTTTCTTGGTATTATCCCAATCGCACCAAGGCTTTTTCTTTTGCCAGGGTGGCGCGACGAAGTCCGACATGTGGAAGCACTCGAATCGTTCCTCTCGTCGAGCGCGATCCCATGCCTGCACGAAGTCGTCCCAGCCGCTCTTTGTCGAAACATAACAAGCAGCAACAGCAATATCTGAATTAGCGTCTGTCCCGCTGTCGTCAAAATAGGCTGTGAACATACCAAAAACTTCGTCATCCTGAGGCTCGTCCGCAAAGCGGCGAGCCGAAGGACCCCTCTTGCCTTCCGCTACTCACTGGTACCACACGTGACTATGTTCGACCGCCTCTCTTTTTGTTTACGGTCGTGTCAATCACGCCACGTGCCAACCTCACCGACACCTCATCCCCGATCGCCACTTGCTCGGTCGAGCGCAGCACTTTCCCATTCGCGTCATACGCAATCGCATATCCGCGTTCGAGTAATTGCAACGGGCTGCGCTCATTCAGCCGAACATCCGCCGCCTGCGCACGTCGCGATTTTGCAACCAGCAGCCGATCCAATCGTATTCGCAATTCCGTTGACCGCTGCTCCAACGTCCGCCGCAGCCTGCCGACTCGGGCACGTAAATCAAAGTGCGCAAACCGCACATCCACAGAAGCCAGCCGACGCCTTTTGCGCGCGGCCACGCGTTCCAGTGCTGCAGCCAATTCGCCTTCGCGCTGCTCGATTCGCCGGCGCAGTATCCGCGCGCGGCTACGTAAATCGAACGAAAAGACGCGCGTGCTCGCCTTCACAAACCGTTGCTGGGAAATCGCCAGCCGTTTCTGCAAGAGCGCCGCCAGCGATCCGGACATCTCATCCACCTGCTGTCGCCTGCGTCGCACGAGCATTTCGAGCTGGCGGAACCCGCGGTGCGTCTGCAGATCGCGCGCCCGGTGCTTCCATTCAGAAAGCAAATAGCGCATCCGGTGCACCAGATGCCGTTGCGCCTCGCTGATTTGCCGGTCGAATTCCTGCCGTGACCGCACCACAATTTCCGCCGCAGCCGAAGGCGTCGGCGCACGCAGATCGGCCGCAAAGTCGGCAATCGTGAAGTCCGTCTCATGTCCTACGCCGGTGATGATCGGAATTTCCGATGCGGCGATCGCTCGCGCCACAGGTTCTTCGTTGAATGCCCAAAGATCCTCAAGCGAGCCACCGCCGCGCGC
>DATEME010000520.1:0-5084 GCA_035275865.1 Candidatus Acidiferrales bacterium
GGATTGCGGGAAATAAGCGCGGCCACCCGTAATTTGGGCGATTGAACGCAGGGCTTCGTCCGCACGTGCAAAAGCCGGAGTGGGACCCGAATCGGTCGCTGCTCCTCGCGTTTTCTTTTTCTTCTTTTTTGACGATTTTACCGGCGCATCGCCTCGCAAGGGCCCTCCAAGCCCAACGGCGAAGACCACAACGTCATTCGCGCGAAGTTTCCGTTCAAGCAGATCCCAATGTCCCTGTGGCGAATCGTCCAGCCCCGTACTGAGCGCCACAATTGCCTTCTTGCCGGGGCCGCTCGGGAAACGATCGAGGACCGCACGAAGAGAATCGTAGAAGTTGAGATGATCCATGCCGACGATGTATCGGGATTCATCGATAGAGCCTCGCAGCGCGGCTTTCTTCGTGGTAAATGGAACCAATTCACGAACAGATTCTGCGTAGACAAAAAGGGCTGCCTGATCGTCCGGCGCAAGCCCATCGAGCAACGAGGATAAGGCGAGCAGGTGTTGGTCGTGGATCAGGAAGACAGCAGGCCCGGTCTCCATGAGGACCAACATGTGTGCGGGAGCTTCAACAGGAGCGAAGAACAGCACGGGTTTTTCAACGCCATCATCGAGCACGTGAAAATCTTTTTGCGTGAGGCCTGGATAGAAATTTCCATTGTGATCAAGAACGCTCACGTCTACCGCGACGAGGTCGCTGGAAGTTTGTATTGGCTGCTGACCTGACGAAGGGCGCTGCTGTGCGGCGAAAATTTCCGTAGCCACGATCGGCGACAAGAAAATCAGGAAAAATGCAAACGGCCACGCCGGTTTGAAACGACGTGGCCGATGCGCGATAGCCATCGCGGAAATCAGTTTCCCGGAGGCGCGCTGCTTGAGCCCGAGGCCGGCGCTGCTGGAGCGGAGCCGGTGCTCTTCGGCGTGCTGAGATAGCCCTTGGCCTGATTCTTGTTGAGATCGAATACGACGATTTCATAAGGGGTTCGCGCGCCGTTTACAAAGAACTGGACCGGCTCGTCGACCGTCTTATCCCTCTTCGGGATATCCTTGTCATCGGCAATGACGTCCAGGGTGTATTTGTAGTGCTTGGCGTCAATCTTGGTGAGGCGCACCTGAATCGGGCCGACGTGTTCGGGCTTCTTTGTCTTCGTGAGCGTAAAGTCGTAGATGTCGCGGTCGCCCATGTGCTTGAGCTCGTCGAGCTCTTTCTCGTTGGTCGCGATCAAGCCGCTTTGTACGCCCAGATCGCCAACGGTACGCGTCAAGGACGCCTTAGTGGCCTCAAGATCCGCCTTGGTAGCGTCCAGATCGGTCTGCGTACCGTTGATTTGAGTAGATACCTGGCCGAGTTTGTTGGTGGCATCCGCTTGCACAGCGCCAATCTGCTGCCGCAGTTGCGCATCGCTCGCTTGCTGATCTTTCTTGATCGTTTGGGCGAGTGTACGCGCGTGGGCGAGTTCATCTTCGGTTAAACCGAGTTTCTGAGAGGTAACGTCCAACTGACCTTTAAGGTCGGCGATGCGGGAATTGGCTTTATCGATTTCTTCCGCAAGCGCTTGGTCCTTCTTAGTTGCTTCCGCTTGAGCCGCGGCCAATGATTGCCGCTGGCTATAGCTCGCGTACAGGAGATAAGCAACAATTCCAAACGCTATGATAAAGAGCAAAATTACCCAGCGCGGCAGACTCGATGTTTCAACGACCGTCGCGTCGCCGGACATGTTTGAACCTGAACCCATGGAGCCTCCTGAGGGCGGATCACCGCCCGGTTGAAGGAATTATCGCTGAGGATGCGGCGGAAGTCTATCCCCGGCGGCTAGTGCGACTCTTCGCCACGGGCCACCGAGCCACTACGGAAGTGGTCAGCCCGCCCCGCGGCGTAAACTCGCCGCTGACGCGGCACCAGACGGGATTTACGGCCGCGACAATATCCCGCTGCATTCTGTTAACCGCGTTTTCGTAAAAGATTCCCAAGCTACGGTAGCCGAGCAGATACATTTTCAGAGCCTTTAGTTCGAGGCAGAGCTTATTGGGCTGGTACTCAATTGTGATTGTGCCGTAGTCAGGAAGGCCTGTCTTTGGGCAGATCGAGGTGTATTCGGGGAAGCGAATTGCGATCTCATACCCTGGGAAGTGATTCGGCCACGTTTCGAGATCAGGCAGTTTGGCGTCAATGCCGGCGCGTGCGTGCGCGGCTGTGTATTCGGGCATTCCGTTTTCCTTTCCAGCATTATCTTACACTGAGACTAGGGTGTAGACCCGACTTGCCCCAGACCACAGCATTCCATTATGCTGCGTTTCAGTCGTAGAGAACCCTGGGGATGTCCGACGAATGATCTGTCCGCAGTGCCGCAGTGCAGACTGCTTCCGATCCCACCGCTCAAGCCCTCTGGATTTCCTGGGAACACTCATTGGACTGCGTCCGTGGCGATGCGAGACGTGCGACTATCGTTTTTTTGCGGGACGGGTTGCGCTTGCCTTCGCAGGATACGCGCATTGCCCTCGTTGCGGTAACTTCGCGCTGGACCGTGTTTCGAAAGATCGCGTGGATAAAGGAACGCTTGTCGCGCTGAAGCGGCTCTTGGGGTTTCCTGCTTATCGATGCGGGCCGTGCAGAGAACGTTTCTTTAGTTCGCTGCCTTACCGCAAGATCGTGCCGTCCATGGCCTCATCCGTCGAGACAACCTGGCGATCGGAAGCCTGACCGACTCGAACCCCGCGTGTGCATTATTAGCCGGGACCGAAATCGTTGCCCGGATTCAGGTTCGTGCCGAGGGAAACGAGCAACCTGCGGAGCTTGGCTCTGTCATCCAGGCCCATGCCGACCATTTCGAATCCTGCCTGATGGGAACGTACGAATCTCACCACGGCTTGCATGCTTATCGAACGCAAACCGGAGGGAATTTTTAGGGTTGCCTCGGTGCCAACAGCCAGCTGGATGTCGCCGCTGAGCAATCCTCCCTCGAGGCTTAGCACGCTGATCGACGAGGAGTATCTCCCACGCGACGAGGTAACAACGGCGGGGACGTCGCGCGCAAGGCGTACTCTTCGATAGCGCCGGTGACGAACAACATCTTTGTCAGGGACCGGATCCAGCGGAGCGAGCGCCATCACCTTCGCATCCAAGCCGGACTGGGGCAGAAAGCTCTTCATCCAGTCGGGATCAAGCTTCATCAGGGCTTGCGCCGCGGCAGTGCGGATCTCCTCTGGATATGCCCAGCCGAAGGCTTTGCGAGCCTCCACAAAATGCCGCAGATGACCGGCCGCACTGGGCGCATGCATGCGGCCGAGGGCCTCGATCGCCTTTACGCGAATGTAGTCGGGGAGTTCCGGCAGGCTTTCACTCTTGGCAAGGCGCAAGAGCTTCGGGGCCGTTTCAAAATCGCTGCACATACCGATTTCGTCGAGGGCCAAGGGAAGCGCCAGCGTATCGAGCGATTCGATCGAGTCCGCAAGCAACTGGCCGCGTTCCGGCGCTCCGGCAATCGACAGTTGACGAACGACAGCATCATGAAAGCCACGACCGGAGTGGCGCAGTTTTTCGGGCAGCAGGTCACTTAGTGCCATTGGATCAAGCCGACTGAGAAGACCGATTACCGCTGCGGCCTTTGCCGAGGGCTGCGTTTTTAAGATTTCTTTCAAATGCCTGACGCAAGGACCGCCCAGCGCTTTCGCCAGTTCAATCAGACTCTCGCGCTCTGTACGTCTTCCGGAACGCGCAAGGCGAATCGCCAGTTGCTCGCCGGCGGTTTGCGGGACGCGCACTAACACACCGATGAGCCCATCCGGCGTCGTCTCGGTAGTGAGGGCTTCTTCGATGAATTCGGGGACGCGATTTTCGACGCCGATGCGGGGCCGCAGGCTCTGCACCCAAGTAGGGCGAATCTCCTCGAGATCAGCGAGGGAATCGAGAGACTGTTGCATTGCATGGTAGTAGCGGCGCGAGGCGGATTCTTGACTCAGGCGCACGAACGCGGCGCTCAGGAGAGTCTGGAGCTCGGGATCTTTTTCGGCGGCCATCTGTTCGCCAATTTGCTTTAGCGCTTCCTGCAGACGCTGATTTGCCGCTTTGCTATATAATTCCGCCAATTGGCCGAGGCCGATCGCGGCTTTCTTGCGCGCTTCGGCGTCTTTATTGCGAACGCATGCCGCGTATTTCAACAAGATATCGCCTGCGACGTCCGCCTCGCCGCGACCGAGTAGCTCTTCCACGTATTGCTGGACATTGCGCGGCGGGATGCACCATGCGTCCTGCGACGTGAGTACGGCGCGCTTTCCGGATTCCGGAACGGCAGCCCAGAATTGGCGATCGAGGACATCCGCATGCGATTCAACGGAAAGGCCGGCGTTGGCCATTTTTTCCTCGCGCGCTTTCAGCAGCTTGCGCAAGGTATCAAGTTCATGGCCCATCTTGTCGAGCATCTGGCGGACCGCGTTTACGCGGACTTCCCCGCGCTGGAAACGATCGAGGGCGAAACGAATCGCAAGATTTTCGGCGAGACGAAGGAGCATGGCCTCGTCGACCTTCGCGGATGGTGTCTGGGCGGCTACGGTCGCGAGTGCTTGCCTCAGGGTGATTTGTGCGTTGGCCGGAAGGGAGGAAAGGCGGAGTTGCCAGGCCGCGGGATCCATCGCGCCAAATTCTTTGCTGTTGGCAGCCTCGCCAAATTGAGTCAACAGGCGAAGCAGGCTCTGTAGTTCGGCCTCTTGCAATTGGGGGAGCGGAGCTGGACCAGCCGAATTACCCGCTGGTCCAGAACCGCTCGATGTGCCGCCACTACCCGCGCCGTATCCGCCAAACCCAGCGACGGCTATGTCGCCTGCAACGAAGTCGTCGGCTGCCTCCGTGTAATAGCCGCCTCCGGGGCCCGCTTCGCCCGAACCAGCGGCACCCGTGCCCGAGCCCGGACCTGAGCCTATACCTGTGCCTATGCCACCACCCCCAGGGCCACCGTGCGAGCCTTCCGCAGCCGCGATCAACTGGATCATTTTCTCGGGGCTGCGGAACCAATCCTGGACCATGTCCGCATCGCCACCGAGGGTCTTGACGGTGAGCTGTGCTGCTACGCGCGCCTCAGAGAATCCGG
>DATEME010000521.1:0-8981 GCA_035275865.1 Candidatus Acidiferrales bacterium
GGACGCAGCGATGCCCGCATTGTCGAACATGGATTTGCAACGAGCGGCGGCCTGAATAAATCTGCCAAAGTAGTGCTAAACGCTGCACACTTAGTCTACCTGATGAAGACTTTCAGGCGACCTTGCTAAACTTTATTGATGCAGCAACCCCGTGGCACTTACATGCCGCGGTCCTACGCCATTTTGAGCGCTCTCCAGACATTGGTAGCGGAGATCCGGACTGCCTGGCTGGGCATGTGAGACTCGAACCCAGAAATGTCGCCGCAAAATATCCCTTTGAAAGGTCGCACGGATTTCCGGGAATCCAGCCGAATTCCGGCCACAGAGACTATTCGCGTTTGAGCTGCGGCGCGGGGGAAACGCAGCTGGGGCCTAGTGCCAGGATCTCAGCAGCGATGCTTGCGCGGGGGTCGGTCGATCGCTGAGGAGCAGGAACTGCCGCGATTTTCGGCCGATCCAGAGATGATCCGGCGGCGGCCAAACCCGCAACACCATTGCTCACTTTGCGCTGGACTTTGAGCGCCAAGAGAGCGTGTGTGGTGGTCACGGACAGCAAGCCTGATGGCTTCGCTCCTCTCCCCCGCCAGCGCCCGTGGGCCTCCGCGGGGTTTAGGTGGTGGCGGCGCGATGTTGCGCCGGCACAAGGGAGAGGAGTTTTGCATGTCCCAGCGCAAACGTGGGCGAGCTGCCAAGGCGCAGGCTTCATCCACAGTGCGGCCGAAGGCAGCCCGCAGCGGCGAGCACACCAGGCGGGCGAATTCGAAGCAGGCGCGGGTGGTGGGGCTGCTGCGCCGGCCGAGCGGCGCCACCATTGCGACGATCATGACTTGCACCGGCTGGCAGCCACACACGGTGCGGGGGTTTTTTGCCGCCGTGGTGCGCAAGAAGCTGGCGCTGAGGCTCGAGTCCGAGAAGACCGACGGCGAGCGCGTGTATCGGATTGTTGCCGGCAAGACGTCCGCCGACACCGCGGGTGATCAGCCGAGCGCGTAGCCATGCGGCAGCAGCGGACAGAGGCGGCCGCGATCGAGGCCGAGATCGCTCACCTGCGGTCGCTTGCGCTTGATGCCCTTCGGCGGCGCTGGCGGGCGATGTTCGGACGAACGCCGCCTGCGGCTCTGAGCAAGGACCTGCTGGGGCGAATGATCGCCTGGCGCATGCAGGAGCACGCCTTTGGCGGCCTCGATCGGGAAAGCCTGTCCTTCTTAGAGGGTTTGGCGCGCCATGGCGGCTCGCCCCGGCGCCAGCTCAAACCCGGCACGGTGCTCGTTCGCGACTATCAAGGTGAGCGCCACACCGTCACCGTCGTGCCCGATGGGTTCGACTGGCAGGGCACGACCTATACGAGCCTCTCAGCCATCGCCCGCGCCATCACCGGCACGGCCTGGAATGGTCCCAGGTTCTTTGCCCTCGCGCGACGCAACGGCACATCACCTGCGCGCAGCCATAAGAAGAAGTGTGCCCGGGTAGGCCGCAATGGCTCTCACTCCGCGACCGAATTGAACAATGCATCTCTGTCCTTGCAACCCGCCTCACATGCGTAACCCCGAAGCGATAGGAGTTGGTTGTGCGTCCTTACTGGAAAGGCTACCTCAAACTTGCCCTGGTCTCCTGTCCGATTGCGCTGCATGCGGCCTGCTCGACGGCGGAACGCATCGCATTCCGGCAGGTCAACAAGGTCACTGGCAATCGCCTGCGCCAGCAGCTCATCGATGAGGAGACCCGCGAACCGGTCGCCCCGCAAGGTAAAGGCCGCGCCTACGCGATCGCCAAGGGCCAGTACCTCATCGTCGAGGATGCCGAGCTAGAAGCGATCGAGATCGAAAGCACCCACACCATCGAGATCGACAGCTTTGTGCCGCGCTCGCAGATCGACCGGCGCTTCTTCGACACGCCCTATTACGTGACGCCCAGTGAGGCGGTCGGACAGGAGGCCTTCGCGGTCATTCGCGAGGCCATGCGCAGCAAGAGGATGGTGGCGCTCGGGCGGCTGGTGCTCTCCAAGCGCGAGCGCGTGATCACGCTCGAGGCCTATGACAAGGGGCTGCTCGGCACCACGCTGCGCTACCCCTATGAGGTCCGCAAGGCCGAGGAGTACTTCTGCGATCTACCGGAGCTGACCATTGCGCCGGAGATGCTCACGCTGGCTGAGCATATCGTGGACAGCAAGGCCGGCGATTTCGACCCCTTGACGTTCCGGGACCGCTACGAGGAGGCGCTGCTCGCGTACCTCAGGGCCAAGCAAGCCGGTGCCGTTCCAGAGCGCAAGCCAACGTTTGCCGCGCCGCGGCGGGTGATCAATCTCATGGAGGCGCTGCGCCGCAGCCTCGCCGAGGATAAGAAACCAGCGGCGCCACGACGGGGGGCGCCGGCGGCTGCGGCGCGCAAGCGGGCTTGAGTTGTCATGCCGCAGCACGCAGCATCGCCGCCGCTTGCTCACGGCCGTGACGGGACGATCTATCTCGTACTGGATGACTTCGGGGCGCCGGGAAGCGCTTTCCGGGAGACCGACGCGGCTCAAGCCGACCTGACGACGGTCGTCGCCGATCTCCTATCCGGTCAGTATCGACATCCCCTGCGCGTGGTGGCCTTCAACACCGCCGAGGGCTGGGCGCGCGACGTCAGCGCAGACATCGCGCGCAAGGTTGTCTCTCGTGCGCGCGAGTTGGACGATGAATTGCCGGCTGCGGTGCGCGATTTCGTGGAGCGGGCGTGTCCGTGACAGTCGCCACGACGAATTGGCGGCCCGCGAGGGCCCTTGCCCCCGTCCGTCCTGGCGATGGTCCGTCCCTCGTGCGTCATGCGACCTCGATCCCATGAACAGACCCGTCAGCAAGCTCGCGCGCTGCGCCATCTATACGCGCAAATCGACCGAGCACAATCTGGAGCTTGCCTTCAACTCGCTCGATGCCCAGCGCGAGGCCTGCGAGGCCTATATAAAGAGTCAAGCGCACGAAGGCTGGCGGCTGATCCCTGCCCGCTACGACGATGGCGCCTTCTCCGGCGCCTCGCTCGAGCGTCCCGCGCTGCAGCAGCTGTTGGCCGATGTCCGGGCGGACAAGATCGACATCGTGCTGGTCTACAAGGTCGACCGGCTGACCCGCTCGCTCGCTGATTTTGCCAAGCTCATCGAGCTATTCGATGCCCACGACGTCTCGTTTGTGTCGGTGACCCAATCCTTCAATACCCGCTCCAGCATGGGGCGGCTGACCCTCAATGTGCTGCTATCCTTTGCCCAGTTCGAACGCGAGCTGGTTGGGGAGCGGGTGCGCGACAAGATCGCGGCCTCCAAGCGCAAGGGGATTTGGGTGGGCGGCCCAGTCCCGCTCGGTTATGCGGCCGTGGACAAAAAGATCGTTGTGGTTGCAGCCGAGGCTGCGGCGGTTCGCACGATCTTTGCGCGCTATCTGGAGCTTGGTTCCGTGCGCCTGCTGGCGCAGGACCTCGATCGGCGGGGAATTCGCAGCAAGCCGCGGCGGCTCTCGACCGGCCGAACGATCGGCGGGGGCCGCTTAGGGGTGGGGGCGCTCGCGCATCTGCTCAAGAACCGCTTCTATATCGGCGAGGTGGTCTACCGCGGCGAGGTTCACCGCGGTGAGCATGAGCCCATTCTCGATTCCCCGCTGTTCGAGGCGGTGCAGGCCAAGCTCGCGGCCCAGGCGCGCGCGCGGCGCTGCCGCCTGCGCGGCTCGTCCGCGCTCCTGAGCGGGCGCCTTTTCGGTGATCGCGGCAATCGCATGAGTCCAACGCACACCAACAAGGGCGGCGCGCGCTACCGCTATTACGTCTCCCAGGCGGTGCTGCAAAGAAAGCCTCTGGCAGCTGGAGCAATCGGTCGCGTGCCGGCCGCCGAGATCGAGGCCCTCATCAGCGCGGCGTTGCGCAGCCACCTGCAGGCGAATGGCATCGACGCCTTGGGTGGTGATCGAGAACTGGTCGAGCGCCATGTGGAGCGGGTCACGCTCGGCCGCAAGCACATCCAACTGCAGCTGCGCCAGGTCGGCGATGCAGCGGTACAGACCGATGCGGATGAGGACGCAAGCCGTCCCATCTGCGAGCAGCTGCACGGTACCGTCAATTCACCATCCCGTGGACAAGCACGCTGCAGGCCGCCGCGAAGGGCATCATCCATGTGCCGGCTCACAACACGCCGATAACGCCGTCGCGTCGCGACGCCCTGCTGATGGCGATTGCCAAGGCTCGCAACTGGGCCGACGCGTTGGCCCATGGCCGCCTTGGCAGTTTCGCCGTGATCGCCGGCCGGGAAGGAAGGGTGGAGCGCCACATCCGGCTGTTGGTGCCACTCGCATTCCTCTCACCCCGGATCGTATCGGCACTGCTCGAGGGCACCGCACCGGCCGACCTGACCATCACCGCGCTTGCTCGCGCGCTGCCCTGGTCGTGGGCCGAGCAGGAGCGGCGCCTTGGGCTGCACTGAATGCAGGGGTGCATGTGCTGACGAACGCCTGAGCCTGATTGGCTCCTCGCGCCTGATATCGTCGAAGCCATCGTGAAGTGGCGCCAGCCCGTGCCCTGACAGTCAGGCCGCTGCTACAGGGGATTCCATGCGCGTGGGCGATCAGCACAAGGTATTCGGATTCGCCGGCTGAGTTTGAGTGGCATGATTTCTTGTGCGACGTGTCATCCAGTCCGCAATTCCACGCAGCTGCTGCAGCGGGAGTTGCCCAAATATGGTCCGGCCGGGCGCGGTGGATCCGCCCGATCAGCCTCACGGCATAACCACCCACCAGTCGGGCCACCGGACTCTGGTCGGTGTTCGGGTAGCCTTTAACACGATTTCCTGTTCTTCGGGGGTCAGTTGCTTTTCGCCAAAGCGCGCCAAGGCGGCCTCGACAATCCACGGCTCGAGCAATATCCGCGCTGTCTGCCGGTAGCGATCGAGTTTGGTGCCGATGCGGAGGCGCTCGACCGCAGAGCTGACGCTTCCCGGGGCCACGATGGAAATAACTATCATCTTGATCGGATCAGGAGCTGAGGGGTGGGTACCGCGTATGTCTCCGATCGCAGCGATTGCCGCCCGTGCGGCAGCACTATCGCCATCAAGGCCGCGCTTGGTGAGTTGCAGTATGAATGCCTGGGCCGCGGTGACGCGTCGCTCGCGACCGTTTTCCCGAATGATCACCTCCTGCCCGAGCACGGCCTCATAGGGCAACTCGCTGCGTCGGCCGCGCGGACGGCCCTTGGGGTTGCCGCTCTGGCCCTTGCGAAAACGCGAGGCGAAGGGTGGATTGCGGTAGCCGACAATTTCTTGCGTGGACCCGTCGTCTTCGGTCAAGTTATCCTCCTTCTCGGCCAGCGCAGCGTCTCAGGGGCGCGCGTGCAACGTTCGATATCGCCGATATATCCTCCGTGGTGAGTGCTTTGCCTCCGCGCCGCCGACCAAGCGCGGCTTGCACTGCCCAGGGCTCGAGCAGTATCGCGTCCGGGTCACGCTCCACTCGACTTTTGTTGGGCGCGGTGATACCGAGAAGACACATGGCGGCGTCGGCGTTTCTTGGGTCCGGTGACTTCTTACTCGTGACCGATGGCATGGTTCGCTGGGTTCGCAGTCCCCTGTCCGCCATTGCCTTTTCGCGCTTTGTGATCATCTTCAGGACCTCGCGCCGCGCCGTCCGGTTTCCAGCCACTGCGTCCCGATAGGTCCGCAGCTGTAGCGCCTCCTCCACCGACAGCTCTTGATCGATGCCAGCCGTCACCCGCTTTTTCAATACGATCTCGAAGGCCGAGCGTGGCGCGTCGGGCAGCACACGTTGCTTGCGCGGGCGGCCCTTCGGGTTTCCACTATGGCCTTTTTGGAACCGGCCAGTCCGCGGTGAACGAGAACGTTCCGACGTGTCGCTCACGCTGCACCCCCCGCAGCACGCTCAGGTATGCCTCCCGTCATATTGGTCCAACGAGCGATCGCTACGTCAACGTAAGCCGGATCGACGTCGAGGCCACGAAAGCGGCGTCCAACCCGCTCGGCAGCAACGAGCGTCGTCCCCGAGCCGAGGAAGAGGTCAAGCACGAGGTCGCCGCGACGCGTCACGTCCTGGATCGCATCGGCAACCAAGGCGCTGGGCTTAACCGTCGGATGCAGGCGCAGATCCTCGCGGCGGCTGCCGTTAAATGAATTGACGGAGGCATAGTCCCAAACATTGGTGCGATTGCGTCCGTGCTTGCCCAGCTGCACCGCGTTAAAATGCGGCTTGTCACCGACCCTGAACACGAAAACCAGCTCGTGCTTCGAGCGATAGAGCGATCCCATTCCGGCATTGGACTTGTTCCAGACGCAGACATTCAAAAGGTCGCCGTAGACCGCCTTGCCGACCGCCGAGACGTCATCCATATGGCGCCAGTCCATACAGACAAAGTGCACTGCCCCGTGGCGCGAGACCGACGCGCAAACCCCGAGCGTCTGCTTCAGGAACGCTCGGAACTCCGCCTCGTCCATTTCACCGGAAGCCATCGCAAATTCCCGGTGGCGCCCCACGGCATTCGCATGTTCGGAAATCCGCACATTGTAAGGCGGATCCAAAAACGCCGCATCGATCGCCGCTGGCTCGCCCACCAGACGACGAACAAAGTCGAGGTCCCGTGCGTCGCCACAACCGACACGATGCTCACCGAGTATCCAGATGTCGCCAAGCCTGGTCCGGGGTGACGCCGGCACCTCTGGAATGACCTCATCATCCGGATCTGCGCTTCCGTTCAGAATGACGTCCAATTCGCCCGTCGAGAAGCCGGTCACGGAGAGATCGAAGTCGAGATCCAGAGATCCCAACTCCGCTAAACTCCAATTTCAGGACATCAAGATCCCACCCCGCCCCGAGCGCGATCTTGTTGTCGGCGATCCGCAATGCGCGCTTCTGGGTCTCGCTCAGCCGGTATGTAAATGGTGGGGACTTCGGCGAGCCCCATGACCTTGGCAGCCATAAAGCGCCCATGGCCGGCAATAATGCGTCCGTCGGGATCAGTCAGAATCGGGTTTACAAAACCGAATTGTCGGATGGATGCGGCGATCTGATCGACCTGCTGTTTGGGATGCGTCCGCGCATTGCGAGGATCAGGTCGAAGCGTGCCAACCGGGCAATAGGTGACCGCAAGAGGCGGCGGCACCGCGTCCGAGGAATCAACCATGTGGGGATATCCAGGCGCTCAGAACAAGTTCAATTGTATCGGTGCGGGCACATGTCGATGCAAGCCGGATCTGCCTGAGGCCGGATGGCGCCCAAAGCGAATGCGGCAGAGGTCTGTTTGGGATACCGAAGGCCGGGCCGATCCACTCGACGTGGTCTTCCACCAAGAAGCATCGCCTGTTTTGGCGACGACTTTTCCTGTTCCGCTCAACTGGCAGCCTCCTCTTCGGCGTTGCAGCCCCTGTTCTGCCAAAAAACAGGGACGTGATGTAAGCGATTGATTTGTTGCAGTTTCTTTTCGCTTCGTTTTGAAATTAGCGCCGAATCACCTGTTCAGCACCCAATTTAGCAAAAAAATCCCTGTTTCCACAGATAAACAGGCCGAAAGAGAGACACGTTCGCATAAGACTCGGACCTCAGCCACGCAGTCAGGTCTCCCTGAGCTAGGATGGAAGACGCTGGCGGACATCTGGCGGGCCGGCCTCGGCGAGCTTGAAGATCATGGCCGGCACCAATATCGGCAATGAAATGGCCGCCCGATCCGGGCGCCGGAGCCGGACTATTACTCGTTGAAGTTCGAAAATGGAACTAGGTGAGGCCGGATACCTGAAGCAGAGGTTGACCCCCCAACCCGGCAATGTCCTGTATCTGCACCTTTCAGAAGGGGCAGAAAACTGTATGTCGTCAGAGCATTTCGGACAGTTGGCTTGGCAATTTAAGAGAATGTCTGGCTCATCTGGTTTAAAGGTTCAGGCTGCGATTGCCTGTTGATGCAGGCGGCGTCTTTGCTCGATGGTTTTTCGTTTGATCTTTTCCCTCCGTTCGAGAATGGCCTTGCCGCGCGCGAAGTAGACGTCAGCCGGCGTCAGGTTGTCCAGGCTCTCGTGGTATCGACAGTTGTTGTAGTACCTGACGAACTCCGCGATGCTCTGTTCGAGCTGTCCTGGCAGGTAGTAGTTGTCCAGCAGGATCCGGTTTTTCATCGAGCGATGATATCGCTCGATCTTGCCCTGCGTCATCGGGTGGTAAGGCCGGCCGCGGATATGTCTGATGCCGTTGTCTTCGAGCCACTTGCCAAGCTCGCTCGACACGTAGGATGGACCGTTATCGCTCAACAGCCGTGGCCGATGCAGAACCTTGACCTGGCTCAAACCTGACCCCCGCAGCGCCACCTGCAACGTATCGGATACGTCGGTTGCCGACATGGTGGTGCACAGCTTCCAGGCCAGGATGTAGCGCGAGAAGTCATCGAGCACGGTGGACAGATAGAACCAGCCCCAGCCGATGACCTTCAGATAGGTGAAGTCGGTCTGCCAAAGCTGGTTTGGGGCGGTCGTCGGATTGGCGAAGCGATCGGCCGCCTGCATCAGGATGAAGGCCGGGCTCGTGATCAGGCCATGGTCCTTCAAGAGCCGATAAACGCTGGCTTCTGACACAAAGCTGCCCTTTGTGTCCGTGAAGTTGACGGCGAGCTCACGCGGCGACAGGTCCGGCTCCTCAAGGGCCAGATTGACGATCGCCGTTTCGATCTTGTCAGGGATCTTGTTCCAGATCCGCCGCGGTCTCGGCTTGCCATCTACCAGCGCTTCGATCCCGCCCTCCTGGTATCGGCTGTACCAGTCGTAGAACGTCGATCTCGGGATCCCGATTGGAGCCAGTGTCCGGCGGATTGAGAGCGACGACTGTTCCACCAGTTCGATGATCTCGAACTTCTCGGATGCGGAATACCTCATGAAGCGTCCTCCCCATCCCCGAGAACGCTTTTTTTGAGCAGGCGGTTTTCGATCAGGACCTCAGCCAGGGTCTCCTTGAGCTGGCGCGCCTCAGCCTTGAGCTCCTTGA